>JALHLM010000263.1 GCA_022844585.1 Pirellulales bacterium
GTCCGCGCTCCGGGCGCTCACGCTTCCGGCTCTACGATGACGAAGAGAAGCCGTCCCAGACGGTCCGGTACGCGCCGATTTCCTCGAAATACGTGATCATTCGCGCGAAAAACGGGTCGCTGGAGAGCGTTGCGCTGTCGCCGATCACGATGAGTTTGCGCCGTGCCCGAGTGAGGGCCACGTTCATCCGGCGGACGTTGGAGAGAAAGCCGATCTCGCCGCGTGGGTTGGAGCGGACGAGCGAAATCACCACCGCTTCCTTTTCGCGGCCTTGAAAGCCGTCGACGCTGTCGATTTCCAGGCCCGGCACTTGGATTAGGTTCCGCAGCAGCTTGCCTTGCGCGGAATAGGGAGCGATCACGGCGATATCTTGCGGCCGGACACCGGCCGCAAGCAATGCGAGGACTTCGCTCCGCACCAACTCGGCTTCCTGCGGATTGAGCTTGCTATCGCCGTCAGGTTCCAGTTCCTCGTCGTAATTTGCACCGGCTGTGTCGATGAAATCGATCACGCGTTCCGTGAGCGGCGTCGCTTGCACCTCTGGCAGGTCGCAAAGACGGTGACTGACTACGGACTCATGCGCGACGAGCGTGTCGTCGTAAAACTCGCGGGAGGAAAACTCCATGATCTGGGCGTGCATGCGGTACTGCACTTCCAGGCGGCGCGAAACGGTTGCGCCGTACATCTCCACGATCCGCTCGAAGAGGCTGACGCCGAATCCTTCCTCGGCCGCCTGCGGGCTGAGAATCGTCGGCGGCAACTGGCGATGGTCGCCGGCCAGTACGATGCGCTCCGCGCGCAGAATCGGGATCCAACAACCAGGCTCAGTGCTTTGGCAGGCCTCGTCGATGACCACGAGGTCGAAGCGACGATTGCCTAGCAATTCCGCGTCTAGTCCCGTCGTCGTCGCGCAAAGCACGTCAGCAGTATCGAGAATGTGTCGCACCGCTTGGGCTTCCAGCCGCCGGGCGTCCGCGAGCAAACTGCGGGCTTCGTCGCGGATGCCGCGTTTCTCGCCGCGCTTGGGCTTCGCGCGGCGATGATGATCGGCTTTGCGAAACATCGCCACGGCGTCTTTCACAAGCCGCCGCGCGACCTTTACGTCTGGATGTTCTTCGACCATCAAGTCCAACGTGTGCGCGCGGAGTTCCGGCAATACCCGCGCGGGATGACCGAGCCGGACTGCTAGTTCATCGCAGGCCAGCAGGCGCTGAAACAGATTGTCGACGCCCATATTGCTCGGCGCGCAGGCCAGCACTTTTTGACCGGCGCGGATCGCGTGGCGAATCACCTCAACAATGGTCGTCGTCTTGCCGGTGCCGGGCGGGCCGTGGATGAGCGCCAGGTCGCGCGCCGAGACTGCCAAACGCACCGCGTCGCGCTGCGTGGCGTTGAGGTTTTCATCCAGCGTCGGCAATGCGCGAAACGGCGAAAAGCTTGGCGGTTTATCGCCCAACAGAATCGCGCGAAGCGCCGCGGTGCGATTCCCGGCCGCCATTGCCGCTTGTTGCAGCGCCGCGCGTTGCCGGTGCATGGCGATCTCGTCGAATGCCACGTCGAGTCGCCACGTGGCATGATCTTCCAGATCGTCCGGCATCGAGCTCAGCGCCACCTGCACCTGGTCCGGCCGGCGCTCGCAGATCACGCCGCGATAGCCGCCGCCCGTAGTCTTCGCACCCGGCGACAAGATCACGGGGCTGCCGACGTCGAGCCGCGTCCAGGGGAGCGGCGTGCGGCGGCGCTTCACCAAGCGTACGAGATAACGTCCGCCAAGCCCGGCGTCCTCATCGGCGATCGCCAAATCGACGAGGCTATTGCCGCTCTCTTCCGCCTCGGCGGGAGTCAGGCGACGACTGCGCTCCAAAATCCGCGCGGCCTCGGCATCGCTCTCCAACTCCAACAGCCGACGCAACCGCGAAAAATGGTCTTCGGCCATGGGGAGGATTTAGCCCGCGAAACACGCGAAACACGCGGAAAATGGGAGAGGAACTGTTTCGTTTCTAGTCTGCTAAGTTGCGCTGCCGAACTTTAGCCAACTTTCGCCGAGGACTTTGAATTCGTGGCATCGGACGTCGTTACTTCTACTTCAGCATCTCATGGCATTCCTGATGCTCGATTCGTCCAATCACCTTCCTCTTCTGCGTGTTCCGCGTGTTTCGCGGGCAATCACTTCGTATCGCGATGCTCCGGGAAATCTTTCTCGTAGCGTTCCAGCAACTTCGGCACGTCGGCGTCGACTACGTAGAGCTTGCCGCGGATTTCTTGGCGTTCGCCTGGTTGCAGTCCGCCCAAGCGAAAATCCGCGTGGACGCAGACGATCACGCCTTGGAACAATTCCTGATATGGCTCGAAGGCCGTGGCCAGGATTTTCTTGCCATCGGCCGAATAGCAACCGATCAGGCCATTCGAGGGCACGACATCGCTCAACGGCCGCGGGTTCACGTCGTCGCGCGGCACGTTGGGCGGACACCAGACCTGGCCAGGCACGTAGCGCGCTTTGGTCGCCCAGGGCTCGAGCGGGAATCGTGTCAACTGGCCGTCGACGAAGACAAAGCAATTGGGCAGATAGTCGTCCTGCTTGCGCCCTGTGAACCGATCGACCCGAATACACGGCTGCGCCCAATGTACTTCGGAGCGCCGGTCGGTTGGATTGTGCGCGAGCAGTCGGAAATCAATCTCGTCGTCGCCGGCGGTGATGCGATGTTCGACTGTCACGCCGTCCGAGATTGTGCAGCGCAGGTCGATCGTCCGCTGATCGTCGGAGGCCGCGATCAATTCCGTGCGATGCGGCACCACCGTCTCATTCCAGTCCCGATTGGTCGAACCGGAGCGGCAGTACGCTTCGAGATACAGAATCTTGATCTCATCGCCGGGCAGGTCGTCGCCGCGGATCGTGAGATAGTTGTCCGCCCAAGTGATGCGGAGGCCGCCTGCTTCCGCCGCTTGAATCTGCGCCGGGGGCGTGATCGCCCCCCACAGCGCCAGCAGCACGAGCGCGCCGCGGAGTGCGCCGATGGATCTCTTGCCTGGGATGGTCATCGGTTACTTCGGCGCGATCGTGCAGACGATGCGCTTGCCTTGCTCGGAAGGGTGCGTCTCGACCTTGCCGACGTCTTCCAGCGACTTGATGAACTGGTCGACCACGCGCCGGCCTTCTTCCTTGTGCGCGAGCTCGCGGCCGCGAAACACCACCGACAGAATCACCTTGTCTTTGTGTTCCAGGAATTCGCGGGCGTGCTTGACCTTGGTCTCGATGTCGTGCTCGCCGGTCTTGGGGCGAACGCGGATTTCCTTGATCTTGACCTGATGCCCGTGGCTCTTGTGTTCCCGCTTTTTCTTCTGGTATTTGAATTTGCCGAAATCCATGATGCGGCAAACGGGCGGGCGCTCGTTCGGCGCCACTTCGACGAGGTCCAACCCGGCTTCGCGCGCCGCATTGAGGGCCTGGTCGGTCGGCATGACCCCTAATAATTCTCCGGTATCCGAAACGACGCGAACGGGCGAAATACGAATCTGCTCGTTCACGCGCTGCTGCTGGGCTCGTTCGATGGCAAAACTCCTTGTGATGGGAAGGGAAGTTGGAAGTAGGTGGGAAGGAAGTAGGTGAAGTAGTGTCGGAACTTCACCGGTTCATCTTGATGCGTCGGGAACCGGGAGTCAACGAACGCCGTTCACATCCCCACTGAAAACTGAACACTGAAAACTTCAAACTAGTACTCATTCGCCTTGCCGTCATCGGTAATGGCGGCCGCCACGGTGGGCGCGGCGACCTGGCGAATTTTCTTCTCGCGCACTTCCGTCAGTAAGCGTTCGATCGCGGCGTCGATCTTCATCGCGCCCAGGTCGCCGTCGATGCGATCGCGGACGGCGACTTCGCCGTTTTCTGCTTCGCGGCCGCCGACCACCAACATGTACGGAATGTGCTGCAACTGGGCGTCGCGAATCTTCGCGCCGATTTTTTCCGGGCGGTAATCGCCAGTCGCCCGCAGGCCGGCCGCGAGCAGCTTGCGCTCCAAGTCGCGGGCATAGTCCTCGAACTTCTGGCTGACGACTAGTACGCGCACCTGCTCCGGCGCGAGCCACAGCGGGAACACGCCGGCGAAGTGCTCGATCAGCACACCGACGAAGCGCTCCATGGAGCCGAATGGCGCGCGGTGAATCATCACCGGACGGTGCGGCGTATTGTCCGAGCCGATGTACTCCAGCGCGAAGCGTTCGGCGCTCGGCAGGTTGTAATCGAGCTGCACGGTGCCAAGTTGCCATTCGCGGCCGATGCAGTCGGCGACGACGAAATCGACCTTGGGGCCGTAAAACGCCGCGTCGCCGCGCTCGATCGACATGCCGGGCAGGTCGAGCCCTTCGCAGACCTTGACAATTGCATTTTCGGCACGATCCCAGGCCTCGGCGCTCCCGACGTACTTGTCGCTGTTCGGATCGCGGAAGCCGAGCCGCACGCGGTACTGGTTCATGCCCAGCGCTTGCAGCACGGTGCGGGTCATTTCGATGCAGCTACGGAACTCGCCCGCGACTTGCTCTTCCGTGCAGAAGATGTGCGCGTCGTCTTGCGTGAAGCCGCGCACGCGGGTCATGCCGTTCAACTCGCCCGACTGCTCGTAGCGATACACGGTGCCGAATTCCGCCAGGCGGACCGGCAGGTCGCGATAGCTGCGCGGCTTCGCTTTGTAGATCATGATGTGATGCGGGCAATTCATCGGCTTGAGCAGATAGCGCTCGCCCTCTTCCATCTCGATCGGCTTGAACTGGCTGTCTGAGTAGTACGGGAAATGTCCGGAGATTTGGTACAACTCGACGCGGCCGATATTCGGCGTGTAGACGGTCTCGTAGCCGCGCTTGAGCAGTTCCTCGCGGACGAATTTCTCCAACTCGCCGCGGATGATCGCGCCTTTCGGCAACCAGAGGATTAAGCCGGAGCCGACCAGCGGGTTGATCGTGAACAGTTCGAGTTGCTTGCCCAGCACGCGGTGATCGCGGCGCTTGGCTTCTTCCAAGTGTACGAGCCGCGCTTCCAACTCTTGTTTGGAGAAGAACGCGGTCGCGTACAGGCGCTGCAACTGCTGGCGCGTGGAGTCGCCTTTCCAGTAGGCGCCGGCGACCGACAGCAGTTTGAACGCACCGATCGCGCCGGCGCTTGGGATATGGCGTCCGCGGCAGAGGTCGAGGAACTCGCCTTGGCGGTAGAAGGAGAGCCGCTGTTCTTCGGCGAGACCGGTTTCGATGTGTTCGACCTTGAGCGTCTGCTTTAGCTCGCGGCACATGGCCATCGCTTCGCCGCGCGGGACGTCGATCCGCTCGAACGGCTCGTCTTCCTTGACGATCTTGGCCATTTCGGCCTCGATCGCGGGGAAGTCGGCTTCGCTCAGTTTGTGCGGCAAATCGAAATCGTAGTAGAAGCCGTTTTCGATCGTCGGCCCGAAGGCCAGTTGCACGCCGTCATACAGCCGCATCACGGCCCGGGCCATCACGTGCGCGCACGAATGGCGCATGATCGCCAAGGCTTCGGGGTCTTTTTTGGTCAGCAGCCGGAGCGTATGTTCGCCGTCGCTGGGGAGCGGCGTGACGCTATCCACCGTGGTGTCGTCTACCACCGCCGCGAGTGTCGCCTTGGCCAGACCGGGACCGATTTCCGCCGCAACATCAATCGGGCGCACGTGGCGCGCGTACTCGCGGACGCTCCCGTCCGGCAGCTTGATCTTCACCATGTCGGTCTGGAAAAACTCCCTGGAGCGGTGC
Organism: Pirellulales bacterium; assembly: GCA_022844585.1. GTDB lineage: Bacteria > Planctomycetota > Planctomycetia > Pirellulales > JALHLM01 > JALHLM01. Next base: position 5,752 of record JALHLM010000263.1, read on the forward strand.
TGCGAGCAGGCGTGGGCAGTGCCAGCGCACGGAATACCGCAGAATGCACGCAAAGTATAGATTTTAATGGGTTTCCGGCAAGTGGAGGCAGGCCGCGGGCAATCGAGGCAGCCGTCCTCCTCCAAGCCCAGGGAAGGCCCTCAAAACCGTCGGCGGCAGCACGCTGTGGGAGGCCTTCCCTGGGCATATTCGCGATCCATGCGGAAAAGTCTTCGCAGTCGCCGCAGGCCCCGAAAATGAAAAAGCTCCCCCAGGTTCCTTGTTTTACGAGCTATGGTTGGTATGTTTTGCGGCAGGACCGCAACAGGTGACCAGTCCTATTCCATGGGGAGCAAGAGAGTTATGACAAATTTGCTGAGCAAGAAATGGTTGCTTGGCGCGGTGGTAGCCGTCCTGAGTTGGGCGAACGCCGCGGCCGACGTCAACGCCGGATGGTGGCATCGCCACTCCGGATCCTCGGGCGGAAGCTCGGGTTCGTGGGGAAGCTCCGGATCCTCCGGTTCGTACGGTTCTTCGGGTAGCTGGGGTTCCAGCGGCTCGTCGGGCAGCTGGGGATCGAGTGGCTCGAGCGGTGGCTCGCATGGTGGTGGCTGGGCCGCCCGTCGTGCGGCCCGCCGCGCTGCGCACGCTTCGAGCGGCAGCTGGGGTTCGTCCGGTTCGTCGGGCGGAAGCTACGGCAGCTCGGGCTCGTGGGGCAGCTCCGGTTCGTCGGGCGGCAGCTCGGGTAGCTCCGGTTCGTGGGGCAGCTCGGGTTCATCGGGCGGCTACAGCACCTCGAACGACGTAATCATCGAAGACGGCGCCGTGATCGAAGGCGCTCCGGCGACGGAGGGCGCTCCCGCGACCGAAGGCGCCGCTCCGGCCGCCGAAGGCGCTGCCGCTGAACCGCAAGCCATGCACAGCGCCGACAGCGCCGTGCTGACCGTTCAAGTCCCGACCGACGCCAAGATCTTTGTCAATGGCGTGGCCACGACGAGCGAAGGCGCGGAGCGGAACTACGTTTCCCGCGACTTGCGTCCGGGCTTCAACTACACGTATGAACTGCGTGCCGAATTCGTCCGCGAAGGCAAGCCGGTCACCGAGACCAAGTCGGTCACGTTGACGGCGGGCCAGACCGCGCGGGTCGATTTCGAAGCCGAAACCACGAAGACAGCCGCCGCGGGCGAACCGCTGACGACGGTCCTCAAGGTCAACGTGCCGGCGAACGCCAAGGTGTTCTTGGCCGGACACGAGACCGATTCGTTCGGCTCGGTGCGTGAGTTCTCCACCAGCCGCCTGAACTCGGGCGAGCAGTGGGAAAACTACGCCATCCGCGTCGAAGCCGAAGTGGATGGCCGCACGGAAACGCAAGAAGAGACGATCACGTTGGCCGCCGGCGACAATCGCGAAGTGAACTTCGATTTCGCCGCCACCAAGGTCGCCTCCAAGTAGTTTGAAAAACAGCCTCGCGGAGATTCGCTTGTCCCTCTCAGGCGATCAACGTTAGGTCCGTTTGAAATACGAACCCCTCGATTCGGACTTCCGGATCGAGGGGTTTTTCGTTTTATGCCGGCGCGCGACACACCGCCCAGCGTTGCACACACGCCACGCGCGCCGGGTTTACGTTCTGTTTTTGCCTCACCGCGCCGATAAACTGGGTAAGCGGTTCGCATCAGGCAAGATGCAGGGCCGTTCTCACAAGGAACGGCATGGCAAAAGCCCCAACGGGGCGACACGAAGTCTGCATCGAACACGTTTCGCCCCGATGGGGCTGATGGGTCAATTCTCCGCCGGTTACCAGGGGTTAACACCCCTGGCTACTATCGGTCGCCCCGTTGGGGCTTCAATGCAGACTGAGTTCGGACGTCGCGAAAGACTTTGGAAGCTCACGAAATGAACATCCCCTATCCATCGCTGCGAGCCCGCGTTATCGGCAGCGTGCTGATCGCCTTCCACATGGCGGCGATCATCATCGCTCCCTGGTCGGCGCCGCCGTCGAGCCCTTTGGCGCAAACGGCGGCCAGGCCGTTTCAGCCTTACTTGCAGGCCGGCTACCTGAATCATGGCTATCACTTCTTCGCGCCGGAACCGGGCCCCAGTCACCTGGTGCGCTACGAACTGAAGATGCCGGATGGCAGTGTGAAGTCGGGGCGGTTCCCGGATCTCGCCGAGCATCAACCACGCCTCTTGTATCACCGTCACTTCATGTTGACGGAGTTCCTGAATCAGATTCCGCCGGATGAAAAATCGGCGGAGCAATGGCGAACGCAGCCCGAATGGCCGCTGCAACAACTGAGCGCCGGACAACGTCAGTTGGCCCGCGGCTATGCGGACCACTTGCTGAACAAGCATGGCGCCGCTTCGGTGAAGCTGTATC
>JALHLM010000264.1:0-3164 GCA_022844585.1 Pirellulales bacterium
CTTTCGGGACGATGCAATACGTGCAGAACTTGTCGCAGCCGATCATGATCCGCACGAACGCCTGATAGGGCGTCGGCCGCATCTGCGGGTCGCGTAAGGGGTCGTAGCTCTCGAAGCTTTCTTCGACTTCACGCCGCGAGCCGCCAGTGCGATCCAGGCTGACTTCCATCCGCGGGCCGCTGCCCGTGGCGATTTCCTCAAGCAGCGTGGGAATCTGATGCAATTGCCCGGGGCCGACGACCAGGTCGACGAACGGCGCGCGGTCGAAGATCAGTTTCTGATCTTTCTGAGCCATGCAGCCCAGCACGCCGATGATCTTGCCGGGATGTTGCTGCTTGGCATGTTTCAGGCGGCCGAGCGCGCTATAGATCTTGTCTTCGGCATGCTGCCGGACGCTGCAGGTATTGAACAGGATCGTGTCGGCCAGGCGCGGGGAATCGACCAGCTCGTAGCCGACTTTGCGCAGACTGGCCACCACCAACTCGCTATCGAGCATGTTCATCTGGCAGCCGACGGTCTCGATGTAAAGCCGTTTACCCATGATCCCGATTTGTGCTCACAGTTCCGCTATGCCGCTCCGCGTCGTTTCTTTTCGGACGCATCTTGCGCTTTTTTGGCTCGTTCCGCCGCGGCCTGTTGGCGGAATTCGCGGGCCACGGTGTCGCTCCGGGCGCGCATCAACCGCACCAGGCTCGTCACGGCGACGAACGCCGCGACGGCCAATAGCACCCACTGCCATACGTCCATGTTACGGAGCATGTCGAGTCCTCCCCTGATCCTTCCCTGGAACCCATCATGTTACCTTACCCTGCGCCGCCCAAGCGAGGGGTGGGTGGGCATTCATCTGGAAACGTCGCCCAATTCCGGGCCGAAGCGGTCGCCGATCTGGACACCGTGGCCCCGGAGGAACTCATCGACCAGCATCAGGCGCTTTCCGGCTGGCTGGAGGGAAAGAATCGAGAGGCCGCGATCGCCCGTGGCGATGACCAGTTCGCCCTCGGAGCGCGTGAGGCGGATGGGGATTTCCACCTCGAGGTCCGGGCGGACGGGGATAATTCCGCCGGATTGGGCCACGACGACCGTGCCGGACGGGACGTCGAAGCGGACCGTGGTGACGACCTGGACATGCCCCAGGATGAGCCGCATCGGCGGGCCGCCGGCGCGATGCCAGTAGGTGTAGGTCTTGGGCCACGGTTCCAGCGCGCGGACCTGGTTCTTGATGTCGCTAGCTTTTCGCGACCATTCGATGGCGCCGTCGGTCTTGAGAAGTCGTCGGGCGCGGGTGGCTTCCGTCGGGTTCTGCGCGACGCCGGGAATCGCCTCGCCGGCGGCCATACGGTCGACGATCTTACGCACGAGGCCCGCGCCGAGTTGCGCAAGCCGTGGTTCGACGTCCGCGGAAGTGTCTTCCGGACCGATAGTCGCCGTGGCCTGCGCCAGGCAGGGGCCGGCATCCAACCCGGGAGTCATGTGGATCAGGGTGACGCCGGAGATTTGTTCGCCGTGGTAGATGGCCCAGTTGATCGGCGCGGCGCCGCGGTATTTGGGCAGTAGTGAGGCGTGCAAGTTAATGCCGCCCCGCGGCGCGACGGCCAGTGTTTCCGGCGCAAGGATCTGACCGTAGTCGGCGACCAGCAGTAACTCCGGCCGCAATGTTGCCAGTGCGGCGCGGGCGTCGGGCGCGTTGATGCTTTCGGGATCGAGCACCGGCGTGCCGTGCTCGCTGGCCAAGGTGCGCATGGGATTCGGCGGTTCCCCGCCACGTCGGTGGGACGGCCTGGGAGGCTGCGTGACCAGCGCGACGACTTCGTGCGCGCTTTCGTACATCGCCCGCAACATCGGCACGGCGAACGGCCCAGTCCCCATTACAACAACGCGCATGGAAATCCAACAGAACGAAGAAAAACCGCCCACTTCACGCTTCGTCGAAACCGAATCCTAGCACGTTTGACCGCTTTCACGTGCCGGACTTCATCTCCATTATCTTTACGTCCGCGTCCCCGAGGTTGTCGGTCAGTTCGCCCGCGGAATCGTTGATTCGCAAGTACAAAGTCCCCGAGACTTCTGGGGCTATTTCGCTGCGAATCCCGATCCCTAGCGGCTTCAAAAAGGCGCTGCGGGCGTCTGGAGGCTCGCCATCAGGACGGACGACCGCCAGCAGCTTGCCGAGCGGTTCCGAGTGATAGTAACGGATCGACACGCCGCCCGGCTCGCTCCACCAGATTACCGGCTGCGTGCCCAATTGATAGCGTCCCGAGGCCTCAACCAGGTATCGCTTGCCGGCTTCGAGTGTCCAGCCGGTATTGCGCCAGCCCTGATCGGCGGGGACCTTCATTTGGCCTCCGTTCGCCGGGAGCGGCTTGCCTGGGGTGAAATCGACGATCATCCGGTCCATCGCATAAGCGTGTTCCAGATTGGCGACGAAGACCTGCCAATCTTCGAACAGGGTTTTCAGATCGTCCTTAAACAGGCGTACGAACTCTTCGTTGAATTCCAGCGAGTTCACCAGCGCCGGCAATTGGCGAAAGCGCGCCTGGTAGCTCGGGTGGCCGTCGAGAAACGCGGCCAGCGCCCAGCACCAGGCATAGCCGTCGTTTTGCTGATGCGCCTCGGGGCCGAAGCGCATGATCTGCGCCACATGCATGGCTTTGCCGTCCACGAGCGAGTCTTGGACAAGCTTGATCCGCCCGAGTTCGGGGACCTCCTCTCGCGACCGTGGGAAATACGCCAGCTTGAGGCCTTGGTCGTCCCAGTGGTGCGTGGCCAACAGTTCCGCCATGCCTTCGCTGTACCAATTCTGGCCGCCGCTCCCCAGCAGCGTGAACATGAAGCTGTGCGTGCCTTCGTGCAGCAGCAGATGCCGGCGATAGTACGGATTAGGCTGCTCGTAGAGCCAGAACTCCCGGCCGCGGGAATAGCCGTTGCGAAACGTCGGCAGGTCCGCCGGAAGCAAACCCGCCTGGGCGAAGCGTTCCTTGTCGCCGACGAGATACCCGATGATTTTCCAATCTGCATGTTTTACGGCGTCGACGCCGAAGTAGGCACACCACTGTGGGAACGCCAAGTCAAAGGCCTTCGGGAGCCGCTCGATCTCGGCGTCCAACGGCAAGTCCGTGACCAGGGTGAGGTGTTCGCCGTCGATACGCTTAAAGCCAGCGGCGACC
>JALHLM010000264.1:3174-8093 GCA_022844585.1 Pirellulales bacterium
GGCGACCGCTTTTTCTAGTTCGGCTTCGTGATCCCGTTTCGGGGCTTGTGGAAAGTTCGCCAATGGAGCGTCTTTGCCCCAGCCGGGCTGCCGGCGTTCCCGCGGCGCGGGTTGGGTTTCGATCGGCGCTTCAACGGTGGTCGAACTGTTGGCCGGTGGCGGCGGGGCTGCGGCGGGAATTAACGTTGGCACCGGCGCGGCCGCGGGTTCAGCTCCGCAGCCCATGGCGATCGAGACGGCGAACGCGAGCCAGAACATCATGCTGGTCCGCAGGAACGCTCCGGCCGTTGACTTTACCGCCACGATCGTGCTCATCCGCTGGTGTCTTTTTCGCATGAACTGGGAATCCGCCCCGGAAACTGCCCGGAATCTCTGGCGATTCCCGGCTAATACGCTATTCTAGATGCGCCGTACCGTGCGCCTGCGAACACGTTGACCCTGGAACCCCAAGTCGCTGATTGCAATGTCGAACCTGGATCAAGTCGAGATCCTCACTTTCGATTGTTACGGAACCTTAATTGACTGGGAATCCGGAATTCGGCAAGTGCTCGGGGAAATCGCCGCGCGGCACGGCCTGAATGCGCCGGTCGACGACCTGGTCCGCGAATGGGAAGCGGTGCAGTTCGAGCTGATCTCGGCGGCCAGTTTCCGCCGCTATCACGGCATTCTCCGCGATAGCCTCCGCCAGACCTTCAAGCGCCGTGGCGTTTCGATCAATCCCAAGGAGCAGGACCTGCTCGCCGAGAAAATCGGCGGCTGGCAGCCGTTCCCGGATACCAAGCCGATCCTGGCTAAGCTCAAGAAACACTACCTGATCGCAATCCTGTCGAACATCGACGACGACGTCCTCGCGCAGACGGTGCCCAAGCTGGGCATTGAGTTCGACGAGTTGATCACGTCCGATCAATTGCTCAGCTACAAGCCCCGGCCGGCTCATTTTCAGCGGGCGATTAAGGCCTTCGAGAAACCGCCGGAGTTATTCCTGCACTGCGCGTTCGGCGCGAAGTACGACCTCAAGCCTGCGCAGGACGCCGGCATGTTGACGGCTTGGGTCAAGCGCCCCGGGGCGATTCAAGAAACGCCGGCCAGCGTGACGGCCGAAGTCGACGGGCTGACCGGGCTCGCTCAGTTGCTCCAGATCGCTTAGCGGCAAAACCTCGCCGAAATCTTCGTCCACCTTGCGGCCAGCGAGGGAATCACAGCCGCGATGGTGAACCTGTACCGGGTGACGGCGTTTTTGAGCGCCGCGTTGCTGTTTGTCGCGCAACCGCTGTTTGCGCGGCTGGTGTTGCCGCTGGTGGGCGGCGCTCCAGCGGTTTGGAACACGTGCCAGGTATTTTTTCAGATCGCGCTCCTGGCGGGCTATTTGTATGCCCATGCCTCGACGCAATGGCTCGGTCCGCGGCGGCAAGCGGCACTGCATATCCTGTTGATCTTGATTCCGCTGATCTGCCTGCCGCTTACGTTGGTCAACGCCTCGCCGCCGGATCCGGAGGCTAACCCTTCGCCCTGGCTCTTGGGGCTGATGGTCACGACGATTGGCCCGCCGTTTTTGGCGCTGTCGGCGACGGCCCCCTTGGTGCAGCGGTGGTTTGCGTCGGCGAAACAAAACGCGGCGCGCGATCCGTACTCCTTATACGTGATGAGCAACATCGGGAGCTTCGTCGCGCTCCTGGGTTATCCGTTTCTGATCGAGCCGGCCGCCACGTTAAGGACACAGACGATCGGCTGGGCGATTGGATATGGAGTTTGGATCGCTTGCCTGGCCGCTTGTGCGACATTCGTTTGGCGCGCGAAGGATGAACCGGCGGACGCTGCGCCCGTAACCGTGCCTGAAGTGATCCCCCCGACGAGTGCGAAGAAGAAATCCAAGAAGCAATCGCCGACGCCGCCGGAACCCGTGTCGGTGTTTGTGCCGGACCAGGGGGAAATCACCTGGCGACGCCGTTTGCATTGGCTGGCGCTGTCGGGCGTGCCGGTCGCCTGGATGCTGGGCGTCACGACTTGGATCACCACGGATATCGCGCCGATCCCGCTGTTGTGGATCGTTCCGCTGGCGATTTACCTGGTGACCTATATTCTCGCCTTCTCCCAGCGCGGCGGCCAATTCACGGACTGGGCGCGGCGGATTCATCCTTGGGCGATGTGCGCCTTGGTCGCGTCGCTGACCGCGACCGGCGTTTGGCAGTTGATGTTGCTCCACATCCTGGCCTTCGCCGTCGGCGTGATGGTCTGCCACGGGCAATTGGCGCAACTTCGCCCTTCGGAAAAACATCTTACCGAGTTCTACGTCTGGCTCTCGGTCGGCGGTGCGCTCGGTGGGACATTCATCGCGCTCGTGGCGCCGCTCGTGTTTGTCGTACCTTGGGAATATGCCTTGGCTGTCACGGCGGGCTGTGCGCTCGCGCCGCGGCCGTGTGAGCGGGCGAATCGCCTCGTCGATCTGGTCTGCGTGTTCGCGGTGTTAATTCTACTCGCCACGCTGCGGCAGTATGTTCCGAACGCCCAGAAACCGTGGTTGTTGATCGCGGCGCTGCTGGGTTTTCCGGCTTTGGCCTGGTTCCATTACCGGCGGCGCCCGTTGGCGTTTGCGTTGGTGATGGGCTTTATTCTCACTGTCGATATCGGCGAAGTTGTCGGCGGATTAGGAACCTTGCGCACGGCGCGGAGTTACTTCGGCGTGCATCTGGTGTCGCGGTATGTTGAGCCGGATGACTCCCGACATTTCGAGGTGCACACGCTGCAACACGGCACCACCGCGCACGGCATGCAGATCATGAACGAGGGCTTCGATTGCACGCCGCTCGTGTACTACTATCCCACCGGGCCGCTGGGCGATGTCTTCGGGGCGTTCACTCCGAAGGAAGGCGAACAACAACACTTCGCCGCGGTCGGACTCGGTACCGGCGCGGCCGCCTGCTACGTATTGCCGCAGCGCGACGTGACGTTCTTCGAGATCGATCCCATGGTCCGGGAACTGGCCGAAAACCCGGCGTATTTCACGTATCTCAGCAAATGCGCGAAGGGGCGCTACCAGATCAAATTAGGCGACGGCCGCCGCATGTTGGCTCAAGAGCCGGCGGGACACTACGACGTGATCCTGCTCGACGCTTTTTCCAGCGACGCGATTCCGGTCCATTTGCTGACGCGCGAAGCGTTGGCGATCTATATGTCCCGCCTCACGCCCGACGGCGTGGTCGTATTTCACATTTCTAACAATCACCTGGACTTAGCGCCGGTGCTGGCGGATTTGGCGCACGAATCCGGCTGGGTCTTCCGCATCCGCCGCCACGACCCGCCCCCGGAAGACCAACGCAATTACGTTGTGTCGTCGACGTACGTGGTGATCGCCCGACAGGCAGAACATCTCAGAACGATCGCCGAAGACCCCCGCTGGCGCCCGCAAAGGCCGTCGGGAAGAGCGGTGTGGACGGACGATTATTCGAACGTGCTCAGTGTGCTAAGGTGAGGCGAACCGATTTGAACCGCGGAGGCGCGGAGAGGAGAGAAAGGGAGGAAATTTGCCCGCGAAACACGCGAAACACACGAAAAAGGAAAACTTGTCGTCCACGGAACACACGGAATTGCACGGAAGGAGTTGTAAGAGTTTTGGCGCTCGCACTTCTATGCCGCCCCTCCTTCCGCGCCCTTCCGTGTTTTCCGTGGACAAGACCTTTTCAATTCTTAATTTCGTGTGTTTCGCGTGTTTCGCGGGCAAGTCTCCTCCGCGTCTCTGAGCCTCCGCGGTTCAAACGAAACAGAGCTACTTTGCCACGCGCCAGCGGAGGTACGAGTCCAGGAAGCCTTGGATGTCGCCGTCCAGCACGCTTTGGAAATTGCCGGCGTAGTGGCCGGTGCGGACGTCTTTGACGCGTTGGTCGGGGTGCAGGAAGTAATTGCGAATCTGCGAGCCGAAGCCGGTTTTCGCCTGGTCGTTGTACTTGGCCGCTTGCTCGGCTTCGCGTTTTTCTTCTTCGATCCGCGCCAATCGCGCGCGGAGCATTTTGATCGCGGTGGCGCGGTTCTTGTGCTGGCTCCGCTCGTTCTGGCACTGCACGACGATGCCGGTCGGTAAGTGCGTGAGCCGGATGGCGCTGCTGGTCTTGTTGACGTGCTGCCCGCCGGCGCCGCTGGCGCGGAAGACGTCCTCGCGGACGTCCTCGTCACGGATTTCGATCTCGACGCTGTCGGCAATTTCCGGTGAGACATCGACCGCCGCGAAGCTGGTTTGACGCTTGCCTTCGGAATTGAACGGGCTGATGCGCACCAGGCGGTGCATGCCGGTCTCGCCCTTGAGGTAGCCATAGGCCATGGGGCCGCGGATGGCGAGGGCCACGCTGTTGATGCCGGCCTCGTCGTTGTCTTGCCGGTCGAGGATTTCCACGTCGTAGTCGTGGTCCTTTGCCCAGGCCATGTACATCCGCAGCAGCATTTCGGCCCAATCGTTGGCGTCGGTGCCGCCGTCGCGGGCGTTGATCGTCATAATCGCGCCGCTGGCGTCGTGCGGGCCGCTCAGGAGCGCCTTGAGCTCCAGATCGTCGAGCGTCGCTTCTAGTCGCGTGAGTTCGCTCGGCATCTCGGCGGCAAAGCCGGGATCGTCGTCGGCCATTTCGGCCATGGCGCGCAGGTCGTCGGCCGCTTGCGAAAGTTCCGCCAGCGGTCGGACCACGGAGTTGAGCGCCTTTAGCTCGGCAATCGTCGCCTGAGCACGCTCCTGGTTGTCCCAGAAGCCGGCGGTCGCCATGCGCGCTTCAATGTCAGTTACGGTCGATGACTTGGTGGCATAGTCAAAGAGAGTCTCGCAACTGCGTAATCCGCTCGAGCACCGAATCGACGCGATCCTGAACTTCCTTATCCATGGCGATTTTCGTCCCAGTCGGTGCGAGGGGTGTGGAGAGCGAGATTATACGCGGTGCAGC
>JALHLM010000265.1 GCA_022844585.1 Pirellulales bacterium
CGCCCCCGGGGCGGGATTGCCGGTGGTAACCCATGAGGGTTTGTATGGGGGGGCTGCCCGCACCATGGGCCGCCCCGCGTCCCGATTCGGCCGCCCACTTCATCCAGTCCCAAGTCGACGAGCCCGTGACGTTGAACGCGCGGATGCCGCGCCGGTCGCAGTAGCCCGCGACGCGCGAGGGCCCCGAGCCGCCGCGCTCGCGCCGCCCGTATTCTGTGTCCCAAAGCAGCGTCGCGGCGGCGGGAACGTTTTGATCGACGCCGCACATGCCGATCGAACACTGGACGCATGAGCCGTCCGGGTTGCGGAACCATGTGCGAATCTCTTTGGGCAAGTCCGCCGCCAGGCGCGGATCGGGACATTCGATCCCCTGCGCCTGGGCCGTGCCGATCAGCAGCATCCAACTGGCGACAACAAACAGAGACCGAATCACGAGAGCACTCCTGTGGGAAGATGAGAGTTACGGCCGACGCACGATCAACGGGTGGGGCACGACGCGGCGCATTGGCAGGCAGGGCCGCAATTGCAGCGGTTCGCTCGCACGGCCTTGAAGAGCCGCATCGGCGCGCTGATCACCGCTCGCGCTCGCGAACGAAAGCGACCGCCGCAAGCGTGCGCTTCAGCCGGAGCAACGGCCAAGGCAACGAAACCCAGAACGACGAGGGACAGCAGTGTGCGTTTCATGACGAACCTCCGTGAACGAAATGTGAGAGAAACGGTTGATTGATCGAACGGCCTATTGGCTCAGCCGCATGCGGACCGTCGTATCGGTCGTCGCAGCGGCGCGAACCACTTTGCCGATTTGCTTGTTGCCAGTGGCGGTCGCGGTGACGACGTTGTTGGTGTCGTCCCAGTACAGGATGGTGCCGACGGTGTAGGCGACACCCGTGTTCTTGGCGAAGTCAAAGACCCCGTCGACCGCCAAAGCGCCGAGCTCGCCCGCCGCCAGCGGCCGCAGCACCACTCCCACGAGGTCGCCCTGGACGACGACGTCTCCCGAAGCGAGCGCCCCTCCAGGCGTATGGTCGATGTACTTTCCGTCTTGCACAAATGTTGCTTGAGGCATGTGTTCTTCTCCTTGCGATTCAGGTGGATTCCGGTTCCGCGATTACACTTCGCCCTTGCTCTTCACGCCGCCGCGGAAGTCCTGCAAGGCGACGCCAAAGTCGTGGTAGCCTCGCATCTGCACGCCGAGCACGTTAAAGTCGGCGTCGGCCGTTTCGATGGTGGGCGACTCCTGACCGTTGAGAAACGCGACCTCGATCACGGGCAGGTCGGTCGGTTCGGCCAGCATGTACCAGGCCTTGGACGAATTGCCCGTGTAGACAGCGTTGGCCAGGTAGCGGCTGACCTCGACACGGAACTTCCCTTGGTGCGGGTTGGCGACCGGGAATTTGGCGTTGGCCGTCGTGTCGCGCAGTTCCAGCGACTTGAAGAGCTGCGAACCGATGGCGGACAGGGCGGTCGGCACGAGCAAGATTGCCGGCATGATGCCGATCGGCTTGCCGTCGCCATCCACCTGGTCCATGAACATCACTTCGGCGGCCGACAGGCTGTCGATCCCCAGCGCCGTCGTCGCGCCCGAAAAGAAGTTCTTGTTGCCGACCGTGAAGAACGCGGCGTTGTTCATGAAGATCGTCCAGAACACGTCGTTAATCTTCAGGCCCGAACCACGCCCGAGCTTGCGCGGCACCGTGGTGATCGCCCCGAGGTCATCGTTGATGATGTCGCGGCGATCGATCGACAGCACCAGGCCGTAGGTGTCGGCCTTGTTGGTGTAGCTCTCGTTGCCGAGCGTTCCGTGCTTGAGCTCACCACCGGGAGCCACGAGCTCGTACTGGTCTTTGCCGATCAGGCGGTAACTGGTGACCGTCTTGAAGTCGCTGACGTTCCGCACGGCGCAGATGTTCCGCCAAGTGCGTTCAACGCTGAAGAACCCCTCGAGCAGGAACTTGTTGGCGACGTTCGACAGGATGCCGCCGATGTCGATGGTCGAGAATCCAGCCTCGATTCCGCGTCCGAAGGCAAATCGGAGCACAGCTCGACTGTCTCGGAAGTTCCGACCCGTGTAGCCGTTGGCCCAGGCCGCCTCGAGCAGCAGTTCCTGCAGCCCGATGCCGCCGCGATACCGGCGCGACGCCAGATCGAGCGTCTGCGGTTCGTAGCTGGCCTCGACGTTGGCATGGCCGGCGGTGAGCATGCAAGCCGCTTCAAGCACGGCCGCGTTGACCGTGTTTTCGGGAACATGCACGGCCGGCGCGGCGGGCCGGGCCAACCGCAGCACTTCGAGTTCCGTGCGCTGCTCGGTCCAGCCTTCACGGATCGCCTGCGCTTCCAAGCGTGGAGCCCGACCGGCGCAGATGCGTCGGATGGCCGAAATGCGTTCGGTCTCGGCAACGGCCTGGGCGCGAATCTCGTCAACGCTCGCACTCGCCGCGACAGGCTGGGGTGCAGGCGGCGGAGAAGGAGGCGCGGCAGGCGTGGGCGCAGCCGGCGGATCAGCGGGAGGCGTGTGGTTGGTATCGTCCATGACAGTTTCTCCTGAAGTGGGATTGGCGATGGCGGCCACGCTGGCGCTGGTCGCCCCGTCGGCCCCGAGGTCGACGAAGCTGATCTCGCCCAGCGTCGCTTTACGCACGACGTTGAGAGGGCCGCTGTGTTGGCGGCCGTTGACCATGACGTTCTGAGTTTCCTTGACGAACTCGAATTCCTCGACGCTCGCGCCGACGGAGGCCTGCCAAGGAAAGCCGTTTTTGGAACTGACGACGACCTCGCGCGCCGCCGACGTGTCGCGCGACACGAGGCCGGTCGCCACGAGTTGTCCCTGGTCGACGCGGATCGCATCGGTGTGTCCGATGCCGGAGAGCGGGTCGTGCCCAAAACGGATAGGCCGGGCTTGCGACGGAATCGCCAAGCCCGCCAAGTCGATGATCACCGGGTAGCGCCAGCCGGCGATCCGCATCGGACCTCCGGTGTAGGCAACCATGCGGAAGCGCGGCAATCCCGTGGACTGGCCGCCTTCGCCGGCCGCCTCGACTTCGAACAAAGCCGAAGCGGTCAGGTTGAGCGTTGTCGGCACGGCGCGCCCGTCAGGCGTCGCCGGCTGGGGTTTCGTCGAGGGCTTCATCGGGTTGCTCCGAAGGGTTGAAAGAAGGAGGTGGAAGCGCCTGCGCCAGCGGCAATCCGAGCTCGCTCATGAGCGCCAGTTCCTTGGCGCGCTGGCGCAGTTGCGATTCCCAGTCTTGACCGCGCCGCGCGTATTCGTCGGCTAGCGTGGTGGTGTGATTCGCAAGACGAGTCGCTTGTGCGGTGGCTTCCTTGGCCGGATCAACGTGTTCATGTCCATCCCAGAACCACTGGTGAGGCCAATCCACGATGGGGCCAAGGCCGGCGGGCAAGAGACCAGGGATCAGAACCGCCTCGTCGAACCAGGCGGCGAGAATGCGATCCAGAACAACGCACTCGACGTGCGCTTGCTCGACACGGATCGCTTTGAAATAGGTTTGATGATCGAGCCGGCCCGAGGCGTAGTTGTAGCCAGAGCTATTTCCTGCCGCGACGTTGAACGGCATGTTCAAGCAGCGGGCGATTTCGTTGAGAATCTCGTGCTTGAATTCCGCATAGGTGGTAGCAGGCTGTTCCGCCTGCATTTGGCTCATCTTCCAGCCGCCCGGCATGGTCACGAGCGCTCGCTTCTCCAGTTCGATCGGTTCAAACGGTTCGGCGGCGTCCGCCTCGCCGTTGGCCGGCGCATCGGTGTAAAGGATGCCGGCGAAGTCGGCGGCCGTTTCTGCGGCGGCGAGAACAGCTAACGTGAACCGCCGCAGCTGCGCGAAGAGCGGCAGCGCCGGCATGATGTCGGGAATGCCGCGAGCCTGGCCGGGCCGGTCGCACCGATACCAGTGAATGACACTGCTGGCCGGCAGCCGATCGTATTCACGATTGAGCCCAGAACTCGAGTCGCCCGGATGTCGCCTGAGGATGTGGTACTCGACCGGATTGCCAGCCCCATCAAACACGATGCCGTCCACCGCATTTGCGGAACGTGTATCGAGATCGGGTGTGCAGACCTGGTCCGCCTCGACGAGGCGCAAGTCGAGTTGAATGTCGGTCGCCAAACGAGCGTTGCTCGTTAGCACCGCGAACGCCTCGCCGTCAGCAGCGCGAGCCATTCGCATGGTGCGAAGACTTGCGGCTAATCCGATGGCCTTGGCCCAGCGCGAGAACTCTTGCTCGATGCGGCGATTGGCCTCGGCGTCCGCCGTCAGCATTTGCAGACGAGGACCAGTTCCCACCACGTCATGGGCGAGTGTGAGAACGATGCCGCGGGCATAACTATTGTTGGCGACTTCGTAACGCGAGCGATTGCGCAGGATGCGGCGGACTTCAGCGCTATTTGCGCTATTGGCCGACAGTCCATCGGCGTTCGCCCAGTGGCGACGATTGTCCTCGTTGGTCACCGCCGCGTCGTAGCGGGCCCGCACCATGCGCAGCGCCCGAGGGGCGGCTGAACGAGCAGGCCTTGCGGCGAACAGGTTGGTGAGCCAAGTGAACACGTCTAGTCGGCCCCAGGGGGAACGAGCTTGTTGAACACGAGTCCGCGGCGCTTCGACTTCGCCGCTTCTTTGGAAGCGAGGTACTTGTCGGCTTCGATCTGCTCCGAGAGCTTGTGCTGCTCCACGCTGCCGGCGTCGCCCGCTGCCTTGGCCGGGCCCTGGGCGTTCTGGCGAATCGTGTCGTCGAGGTTCTCGGCCATCGATTGCAAACTCCGGCAACGGCACCAAGTGAAGAGCTGCGAACCAGAGCCCTCCCTTAGTTACCTATGCCGTTTCGCGGAGACACTGCGCGCTGGAGAGAGAGAATTCGGCAAGATTGCTACCGGTAGCAACCGTGCCGCTCGTCGGGCAGAGGCGGGGCTTCGTAAGTGACGATCCTGCGACCGCAATGCCGGCACACCTTGCGACGGCGAATGCGGCCGTCGCAAAGTGGCTCCGTGTTGGTCGTGTAGAAGTGCCGACAGCCGCACTTAGGACATTCGATTCCTCGAACAGCTCGCTTCGGTTTCGATTGGTTCATCGCCGACGCCTCCCTTGCAGCTCGGCGAAACTCACCCTCTGGCGTTTGTCGACGGCCTGCCCACCGGTCCCTTGCAAAACAGCACCCTGGATCGAAGCCGCGACGGCACAGCCGACGAGACAGTCCAGCCAGTGGTTGTCACCCCGTTCCGGTCGCTGCTTCCATTCGTCGACGGTTCGCCCACGGCCCTCAGTCTTCACGCGATACTCGGAGGTGAGATGCTCGGCAACCAGACGATGCGGCTCAGGGTTGTCGCCGAACATTGAGAGGCAACCACGGTCGCCCATCGCAACCGCGAGACGGGCGTGGACGAACGACTTCCAGAAATTCGTGTCGTAGACAACATGCCGCACTGCTCGCTTGCCAGCCACGTTTGGCATTCGCCAGTTGTGCCCAACCCGGTCGCCTGGCCGGCGTTTGTATTCCGAGAACGGCTGGCTCGATGCGCCGACGAACCGACCGTGGCTGGGCATCACGATTCCACTGAACGCCGTTTGCCGACAGAACTGGTAGACCACATCCGTTGACGAACCCCAGTTGGCGTCGATCAGGCAGCGTTCGATGCGCAGCATCGCACCGTCGTCGCGTCGCCATTCACGGCCAAGGTACTCGGAAGTGAGCCGATCCAATCCCGCATAGATTGCCCCCTCGAGGCCGCTCGCCTTGGTAGCCAGTGTCAATGTCTGTCGGGCGTCGCGGAGCGTGAAGTGCGGCCGGCGCTGATCCGGAAACGTGCCGTAGTCGATCACGTAACCGGTGAAGTCGTCCTCCCATGCCGCAACCACGAAGAACAGTAGCGTCGCCTGCACGTCGATGAACATCGTCAGGTGGTTTCCACCGATAGCGACGGCGCGGCGCTCCAGCCGATTTACCTTGGCGGCGATTTCGTCGGCGGTCATCTCATCGTCGCTCGACGTGTCGACCGGCAACGGCTCGTTCTGGTACTCGGCGAAGAAGGCCGCCTCATCCTGCAGCTTCAGATTCATGGCGTGCTGCGTGGCCGAGAGCTCGTCGTGATTGAATCGTTCGGGCCAGGCCACATCCGCGCCGGCATCCATTGCCACGCGGTTGGCGGCATAGAATTCCGTCGCCAGATGCATGTCGCCGTGGGACCGTAGGCTTTCGGCTCGCAGCTCACCGTAGCGCTGCCACAGCTTTTCGTCTGTCGGGAAAACGTAGACCATCTTGGTGCGTTCGCCATTCCACTCGGGATGCTTGTCGCGCGAGAGGATGTTGTCCGCCATGTCGGCGGGACGGATCACCGTGCAGGGCATGATGCCGCTGATCTTCTTACCCGGACCCGACAAACCCAGGATCGCGCCGGCTAGGATGCCTTCACGGGTCGCGCACTGTGAGAGCGAGCGGGCCGATTCGTCGGTCTGCGGGTCGTCGAGCACCACCAAGGTCGGCCGCACGGTATGGCCGTCGGCCCGCTTGTATTTCATGCCGCGAATGCGCCCTGTGATGCCGGCCACCTTGATGATCGCTCCGCTGGCAATGCTTCCTGGCATCGTGGGCAGAACAATCTCGCGCGCGGTCCAACCGATATGAGTCCGCTCGCTTTTGTAGAGCTGGCCGTTGCAGCGGTTGGCAATGCCATCGAGACATTGGATGGGGTAGACGACCTCGGGAAAGTCATCGAGCAAGAGGTCGTTCCCGTCGAGCTCCATCTTGATCGACTCGAGCATATCCATCGCGTGCCCTTCGTCGCTGCCGATTAGGCACACGAATTCGCGATGCCCGTTGAGCACCGCCCAAATGCAGGCGCACTCGCAAATGGTCGTCTTGCCGCTGCCGCGCGGCATGGCCATTGCGAACAGTCCGCCCCGCAACACCGCCTGCTCGATCTTGGCGATCACCTTGAGGTGGTCGCGAGACCACGGCAGATGAAAGGTGAGTGGGAAGTACGACTCGCAGAAAAAGCGGAAGTCGGTCGCGGCCCGTGTCTTCCGCTCGGCATTGGCGACCTCGGGCAGTTCGCCGATGTCGCGGCCCGCCAGTGCGAGCGCCATGTTCCTCGCGCGGGCGCGGTCTTTCAGACGCTCATACGGATCGCCGTCCGACTCGGGGCGCGGCGCGTGCCGTACCTCAACCAACCAGGCGACGTAGCGCAAGAGATCAACATGCCGGGCGTCGCCGATCCGCAGTCCAGCGCGGGTGCGGTGCCGATGCAGTTGCCGCTCGTTGATCACCTCGCCGAGCGGCGTCGAGTTAAGCAGGCGGCACAGTTCGCTCGGCCGGAGCTTTCGCGGGTCAGTCGCCATGTCGTTCTCCCGCGCTGCGGCCCATCTCGCGTGCGAGCCAAGCCGCATAGTGGACCAGATTCATCGTTCCGTCGGCATTTGTCGGCGCGCC
Organism: Pirellulales bacterium; assembly: GCA_022844585.1. GTDB lineage: Bacteria > Planctomycetota > Planctomycetia > Pirellulales > JALHLM01 > JALHLM01. The sequence goes on from JALHLM010000265.1 coordinate 7,432, forward strand.
GGTGTCAATGTCGGCGCGCAACATGGCGACCGTGACGGGCCGGGGGCTGGCGGCCGACAGCAGGCGGGCCGCCTGGTCGACGGTCAGCCGATTCGGATTCACGGGCGCGTTCTCAGCAGTCACCGCCGCTCCCCCCTTTCCGTGCGCCGCGCCTGTCGCCACACGCCGCGAACTGTGGCGTCTTTTGGGCAGATTCGCCTCCTGGTTGGCCCGGTTTGGCGACGCCGCACGGCGCTAACGTGGGGCCCGTGGGGCGATGCCAAAAAAACATGAGGAATCTCGGCAAAAAGCAGCGTTTTGTGGCTTGAGGTTCTCGGAAACCCCTGGCTCATGTGTCACACGCGAAGCGACTTCCGCCCGCAAACGACCCAACGAACCAGGAACCCCACGATGAACGCCAACCAGATCGCCTTCGGAATCGAGTTCGAAACGACCTTGCCCAATAGCGACACAACGCCCATTGGTCCGTACCACGGCGGTTACCAGGTTCCCTGGTTGCCGGAAGGCTGGCGCGCTGAACGCGACAGCAGCATCCGCGCGACGTCGGATCGCAAGGCCTGCGAATTCGTAAGCCCCAAGCTCCGCGGGCCCGAAGGCCTCGCCCAGATCGAGCAGGCTATCGACGCGAT
>JALHLM010000266.1:0-6606 GCA_022844585.1 Pirellulales bacterium
GGGATGCCACGGTATTTGACCTGCTTGTCGATAACAGCCTCGCCGCTGGTGACGTCGCGACGGCGTTCCAGTATGCCGAACGCGCGCGGAACCGCACCTTCCTGGATCAACTGCAACTGGCGGGCGTCGATCTCCGCGACACGCTGCCCGCCGAGACACGCGCAGGGCTTTTGCAGCGCGAACGTGAGCTCGCTGATCGCCTCGCGAAGGCCCGCACCGAACTGGCTACGAATCATGGCAATCCGTCGAAGGCCGCCCGCGACGCACAACTCGGTACACAAGTGCGTGCGCTGCAACAAGACTTTGCCCAAGTCTGGGGAGAAATCCGCGACGCCAGCCCGTTCTATCGCGAGGTGTTATCGCGGCGATTGTCCATCGGATCGCTCGAAGCCGTGCAACGCGAGGCGATTCCGCCCGACGCGCTGATGTTGTTCTACGCGCTGGGCGATTTTCAAAGCCATCTGCTTGTCATCGGCCATGAACCAGGCGACGTGAAGGCGTTCAACCTTGAATTGCCCGAGGCGCTCGCCGCGGACCTCAATTTGGAATCGCGTGCGCTCACCCGTGCAATTGCCGTGCGCCTGGTCGACGAATATTTGGCGGCGCTGCGCGACGTCGAAGGAGGCCGCGGCCTGGCCGGCATCGTGAAATCGCCGCGAGGCCTCATGGCCCCCGATCGCGGGCGCCAGGTGACCGAAGTGTTCCTGCCGGCCGAGATCCGCAAATACATCGGCCAACGCGGACCAGATCACGCCATTGTTGTGCCTGACGGCGCGCTCCATCAGTTGCCGCTGGAATGCCTGGTGATCACGCCGGGCGATCAGCCGGTCTTCGCGCTCGATACCTTGCCGCCGCTCACCTATGCGCCGTCGGCGACAATTTTGTTGAGCCTGCTCCAACGAACCGCGAAACCGGCCAACAATGACATTTCGGAGCTACTGTCAGTCGGCGATCCGCGTTACCAGAAGGAAAAATCAAATCGCGAGATCGAGGCTACGCGCGACGCCTTCGTCGATTTCGGCGGTCAACTCGAAGATCTGCCCGGCACGCTGACCGAATGCCAACGCGCCGTGGAGGCCTTCGGCGCGGACCGGAGTCTCCTGTTCGTCGGCGAGCAAGCCACGGAGTCAGCCGTCCGAGACAATATCGCCGGTCGCCGTTATATCCATCTCGCAGCGCATGGCCTGGTCGACGAGCAGGCCGAGAATCTCTTCGGCGCGATCGCCCTCACGCCCCCCGTCACGCCGACCGTCGATGAGGACGGTTTTCTGGCGCTGCATGAAATCTATGCACTGAATCTCAACGGCTGCGAACTAACGGCACTCAGCGCCTGCCGCACAAACGTCGGCGGTGACCGTCCGTTGGAAGCCGGCTCGACGCTCGCCAGAGCATTTCTGGCCGCCGGTGCGCGCCGCGTGGTCTGCAGCCAGTGGAACGTCGACGATGCGGCCGGCAGCGAACTCGTCGCCACGCTCTGGGAGGAAATCGCCGCGATGGAAAAAGCCGGCCAGCCAGTTCACTACGCGAAAGCGCTCCGCAACGCCCAACGCCGCATCCGCCAACAACCGGAACTGGCGTCAGCTTATTATTGGTCGCCGTTCGTCCTGATCGGCCCAGCGAGGGGGAATGTCGAATGACGAAATCCGAATGTCGAATCAAATCCGAATGACGAATGGTCTCGCCATGTGGTAGCAATTGGGGGCAAGCACATTTCGACATTCAAGCATTCGACATTCATTCGTCATTCGAGCTTCGACATTCGTCATTCTCGACCGCCTCTCCGCGTCTCAGCGCCTCCACGGTTCAAGGCGAATTGGCCCTCCGCGATTCCCCAAAGCGCGCATTTGCCCAACCCCATCTGTCGCAACACCCCGCTAATGGGCTAATCCAGGCTGGTTTTTGTCTGGACTTTAGAGCGCGGCCGCACCTATGATGAACACGCATCCACGCCCATGAATCTCGACCCGCCTGAGCCATCCCGCATGTTTTCCACCACCTTCGAGGAAGGGACCGCTACGCTTCCCGTTGGAGGTCGGACCTCGGAACGTCATGCCGACGAGTTGATGGTCCGGTACCGGGCCATCCTCGATCATCAACGCCTCAGTTGGACTGAGCACTTGCGGCTGATCCGCCTGCTCGGCTCCGGCGGCCAAGGCGTCGTGTACCTCTCCGAACGGCGAGGAACCGACAATTTCACGCTGCCCGTGGCGCTCAAAATCTTTTCGCCGCTGCGGTATCCTGATTCTCGCAGCTACGACGAGGGCATGTCCCGGATCGCCGACGTGGCGGCCCGCGTGGCGCAGATTCAGCAGGACAACCTGCTGGACGTGCATAACTTCGTCGACCGCAACCGCATCCGCATGATGGAAATGGAATGGGTCGACGGCTTCGACGTTAGCCAACTGCTGACGCGGAAGATGTACGACAAGACGCGGGAATCGGTCAGCACGAAACGTTGGGATTACCTGAACAACGTCATCATCACCGAAGGCCCAACGCAGCCGCGGTTGAAGCCGGGCATTGCGATTGCGGTGTTGCGCGACTGCCTGGCGGCGCTCGCGGCGCTGCATCGCGAAGGCATCGTTCACGGCGATTTGAAGCCGTCGAACATCATGATTAAACGGGCCGGCAACGCGAAGATTATCGACATCGGCTCCGCGTTCGATCCGGATAACGCGCCGCATCGCCGTACCTGCACGCCGGCCTATGCCGCGCCCGAATTGCTAGAAGCCGCGGCCACGTCGCCGCGGAGCGATCTTTGCAGCCTGGGCTATGTACTGGTCGAAATGCTCTCCGGCGTGCAACCGTTCGCCGGCATGGCGACCTACCGCGACCTGTTGGAAGCCAAGCGAACGTTGCCGCAGCGGCTCCATCAACTGCTGCCGGACGACGTCGTGCGCAACGAGTTGCTCATGCACCTTTGCAAGAGCCTGATCGCGCCGGACCCCATGCTCCGCTTCGCCAACGCGGAAGCGGCCGACCTCGGCGACAATCGCGGCGCCGCCAGCTTCCACCGGCAGTTGGTCAAAGGCGACCTGGCCAGCGAGTACGAAAACGAGCTGCGGCTCTGGTTAGAGGAGTTGGATTGAGGAACAGTTTGACGTTTTCAGTGTTCAGTTTTCAGTGGAGGAGAAGTCGTACGCTACGAAACACTGAAAACTGAAAACTTCAAACGCCCCCATGTCCTTCAAAGTTCAACTCGACGTTTTTCGCGGTCCCTTGGACCTGCTTTTGTATCTCGTGCGCAAGCATGAGGTCGACGTCGTCGATCTGCCGATCGCGCCGATTACACGACAGTTCTTGGCGTATCTCGACGTGTTGCAACAGCTCGACGTCAATGGCGTCGGCGATTTTCTGGAGATGGCCAGCACGTTGGTCGAGATCAAATCCCGGCTCGTCTTGCCGCAGGGGGACGAAGTGCACGAGGAGCTCGAAGACCCTCGCCATGAACTGGTGCGGCGATTGTTGGAATACAAGACGTACAAGGACGCCGCCGGCATTTTGGAGGAGCGCGGTCGCAGTTGGCAGGAACGGTTTCCCAGGCTCGATCGTCATGGGCCTGAACGAGAACGCGGCGGAGCCGATGAACCGCTGGCCGAACTGGAAATCTGGGATCTGGTCAGCGCCTTCGGGCGGATCATCCAGGCCAACCAAACCAGTCCGTCCACGACGATCGTTTACGACGAAACGCCGATCATCGTCTACATGCGCCGCATTCATGAGCGTCTGCACGCCAACGGGCGATTAACGCTCTCCGAACTCTTCGAGCCGGGCCAGCACAAATCCACGTTGATCGGGATTTTTCTCGCGCTCCTGGAACTCGTCCGCCACCACCACATCCGCGCTGAGCAGAACTCCTTGCACGGCGAGATCTGGATTCTCCCTTCGCCGGACGCCCCGCAATCGCTCGAGTTGGCCGAAGTGGACAATTACGAAGGCGGCGCGGACGCTGCCTCGTAATCGTTTTCGCAACGTCTCCGTGGCCGAGCTTGGCTACCCGGATTGGCTCGTTGCCATCTGCGCGGACGGCAAACTCGCGGAGGCGGGTTGCGGTGCGTGTTTCGGCGCCATGGGACGACCTGCCGGAATCCGCGCCTGAGGCAGCATTTCGGCGGGCAGGCGCTCGCCCGGCACCGTGTTGTTCGCCGGCACGGTGTTTTGCACGGCGGCCGGTCGCAAGGCGCCCATGTTGATGCCGCGGCGGCGCGTCATGGCGTAGTTGATCTGCCGCGGATGGTTGCGCAATTGTTGGGCTTGCGTATACGCCCGGCGCGGCCACGGTCCTTCGCCCAGCGCGACGCCGTCGAACTCCAACAGCGTGCCTTTTTGGTAGTGCGTGTTCTTGATCGCCAACATGTAGTCGACGACCGAACGATAGTAGGCCGTCGCCGCGTCGACTTCCGACGCCCGCGCTTGGACCACGACGTCGAACGTCACGCGCCCCACGTCGAAGGCGTCGGTCACGGCTTGGACTTGCGTCCGCGCGGCCAAGGTGCGGTCGAGGTTTGTCTGCGTGAGTACAAAGGCACGGTCCAACTCGCCGATGGCGTTGCTCAGCTCGTGTTGAATTTGCTGTTCCTGCTCGGCCAGGATCGCCCGCTCGCGGGACAAGTTCAACTGCGCGTTCCGCATGTTCGCCAAGGCCCGACGAAAGCCGATCGGCACCGTCAACTGGGCGCCGAGTTGCCATTCCTGGTAGTCGCCCGCGAGCGTGTTCTCCCACGCGCTGCCGAAGTCTCCCGTGCCCGGCGGGCCGTTGCCCATGTAGTCGTCGCCGAGCCCCAGGAAGCGATAGGTACCGACCGCGTCCAATCGCGGCAGGAGGAAGTTTCGTGCGGCGATGATTTCCATTTCACGACGGCGAATCTGCACGCGCTGCCGGTGCAATTCCACGCGATAGATCATCGATTGCGGCAGGATCTCGTTCCAATCGAACACGACCTTCGCTCGCACCGGCCGCTGGATGGGGCGAATCAACCGGCCGTCATTGGCCGAGATGCCCATCAGCCGCCGCAGACGTCGCTCGTTGGAGTAGACGCCGTTGCCATTCGTGCGCCCGCTGAGGGCGTCCTGAACTTGTGATTCGAACTGATAGTATTGTGCACGTGCTTGGGATTCATTCTCCAACTCGCCGCCGCGCTGGCCGACGTCCATCAACGCTTTAATTCGCCGCCATGATTCGAGCGCGCCGTCGCGGGCCGTGCGCCGGGCGTCGAGAGTCGCGTAAGCGAAACCCAACTCCCAGTAGGCGTCTTCGACCTGGCTCACGAGGTCGATCACGCGGGCTTCGAAGTCATCGGCGGCAATATCCGTGTTCAATCGCGCCAACACCACGCCGTTGCCGAAGAAAAACCCTGGCGAGGCGTTGGGTCCGGCGATGCGGTTCACTTCCAGGCCGGCGCCTTGCAGCAACGGCTGGCGGAATTCGGCTTCGACGTTGTTGTCCCAGGCGCTGGTAAAGGCCTGCCCGAATGGCTGGCCGGAATTGTTATTGTCGTTGTAGGTCGAATTGTTGCGCAACGCCAACTGACCGCCGGCGGCCGTGAATTTGCTCAGTTCGGCTTGAAAGACTCCCAAGTCCTGCGTGAACGACCGCGGCAGCCCGTCAGCACCGGGAACGTTGATAGGGCGATCGTTCTTACTGAAAAACATCGCCGTGGTGAACTGCGCGTCAAAGGCGCTCAGCGCCGCTTCGACGCCGAACTGGCCGTTGCTTTCCGCGATCGCCGGGTCGTACACGGTGGGCGCGGTAGCCGGCGCGGCGACCACGCGACCGCCGAGATCGTGAATCACATCGCTGGTTTGCAGCGAAAGTTCGAGCGCTTCCTGCAGCGTGAGATCCCAGTATTCCACCTTGCGCTCGTCATGAATCACGCGCGGCGCGGCGGCGTCGATGCGACTCTGGTACGCCGTCTCATCCGACGTCGGGTCGTCGATCGGTTGCGCGGCGCGGCGCTCGTAATGCGTCGGGTCGCCCCCAGGATTGTAGAACTGGGGCTTCGGCCCGGCGCATCCGGCCGTCAAGCTGAGCAGCGCGGCCAAGGTCGTTCCCGCACGACGCAGCCAAAGCCCGCGTCGCCCGTGCCGATCACCTGAAAACATGATTCGCAGTCGCATGGTGATTCCGGAAGAATGCTCAGAACAATTGCCATCCGTATCTCCGTCATCGGCCCTACAGATGATTCGCCGTACCGGATTCGTTAGCGTCCGAAAAGTCGCCGGAAACGGAGTGATCGAGTTTTCAGTTTTCCGTTTTCAGTTTTCAATCACTCGACGTGTGAAGGTATACCGGTTGCGCAAAGCGATTCGGTGGGGCGACTCCGCCAGTTGCGACGGTTGGCGCGAAGGCAACGAAAACCTCGCGAACGACGGTCGGATCGTGCCGACCGAACTATTGGCAGGCGCTCGCGGCGTCCTGGATCGAAACTCGTTGGCAACCACGAGCAACCTATGAAACTGCGAAACCGCACCCGGCTCAGCCGGTTCCAGCGATTCACACTGGCCTTCGTGGCGACATTAATTGTCGCCCGGACGCCGTTCGCCCAGGCCGAGGCGAAGTCCCAGGTGCGCCTGGCCGCCGCGCAAGCGACGTTGCCGGCGCAGCCT
>JALHLM010000266.1:6616-8058 GCA_022844585.1 Pirellulales bacterium
TCCATTCAATTGCCGCTGCCTCGCCTGGAAATTGATATCCGGCCGTCGACTGGAACATTGCCCGAGGATATCGCGCTGGAATACGTCCGCGGCCAGGGCCAGGTCGCCGGTGACGTCGGCCCGCGCTGGTACCTCTCGCCCTATTCCTGGGAAGGCCCGGGACTGTTCCACCGGCCGATTTATTTCGAGGACGTCGCCTTGGAACGCCACGGCCGGTCTCGGTGCGCTCCGCTGCAACCGGTCCTTTCGGCCGCCCGAGCCGCAGGGCAGTTCGTGATTCTGCCGGCACAAATGGTCGTGCATCGTCCGCTGGATTGCGTCTACACGTTGGGCTATGGAAAGCCGCGGATTCCGCCGGTTTACCCGTACCCGTGGTGCGCGCCGCTTTGCCACAACCCGTACGCGAACTACCCGTACCGGCCCTATCAGCCGGTCGCCCCGGCGGACGAAGTGCTGCCGCGATGAGACGTCGGGCACGCAAAAATGCGCTCACCAGCGCAACAAAAAGGCCGAGGCGCGAGCCACGGCCGTGAATGCCCAGGACACGAATCGAACGTGCACGGTATTGCTACCGCCAGCCCCTCAAGCTGGTGCGTCTACCAATTCCGCCACCTGGGCTAAGGGATAGTCCAGTGTATCCCCGGCGGGGGACCGGTCAAGCGACTACCGCGCCGCCTTGCGGGCCCGTTCCTCATGCGGCTGGCGCGCTTCCTTGAGGAGCGCGATGAGCTGCTTCATGGCCGTGGCGCTCAAGTGGCCCAGTTGACGCTCATGGCATTTGCGTACCGGACCGTCGAGGTCTGCAAGCAGCTTCTGGCCAGCTTCTGTAATGCCCACCAGCACGGTGCGGCGATTTCGCTCCGGTCGCTCACGTTGAATCAACGCGCGATCTTCGAGCCGATCCACGAGCCGCGTGATATCCGGCGCGCGCGAGACGAGCTTTTCGGCGAGTTCCAGGGTCGCCAACCGCTCCGGCGCCGCCGCGCGCAGCAGTCGCAGCGCGTTGTATTGCTGCGCCGTCAGCCCATATTCGCTAAACAACTCGTCTTCGTATTCGCGTAGGCGGTCATACGTGCGCCACAGGTTTAAATAGGCCTCTTGGGCAGGCGAGTCAAACTTCGGCGCGGCGGCATTCGATTTGGCGGCAGGCATGATTCCAATGTAGGCTGGCCGGGAATGGTTGTCGAGACAACGGTTGTTGGCGCCGCGGCTAGCGGGAATTGCGCGTTTTCGCGCGCTAAGCCCAGGGAAGGCCCTCGTAGACATGGAAGATAGCGAAGTCTTCGGTGGCCTTCCCTGGGCTTGGAGACGACGACGTCCGGCAGCAAAGTTGTGCCGGAAACCGTCCGATATTGTCCAGTTTTTCGGTTCCGCCTATAATCCGCCCCGCGAGTTTGGCGTTGCCAAGAACCAATGGGCAAGGCGTCGCGTAAGAACCGGTG
>JALHLM010000267.1 GCA_022844585.1 Pirellulales bacterium
ACGGCCGCCAATTCTGGGACCAGGTGATCGACATCCAGTTCCTCGCCGACGAAGGAGTCATCGCCGACGAGCACATCGACCTGATCGACTACGCCGAATCACCTCAAGAGGCTTGGGACACCATCGTCCGCTTCCACGCCGAGCGAGGAACGAAACCCGCTTCGATTTGAACCGCGGAGGCGCAGAGACGCGGAGGCGGGAAGTTAACCGCGAAACACGCGAAAGGTCGCGAAATCGCAGGAGTATTTGCCACGGAATACACGGAAGTGAGAGAGTGTGTGCAGATGAGACGCATCGATCCGACGGGTATGGCTCTGTAATGATCCCTCGGCATCAATTCACGGGAGACGTTTCAAGGTATTCATTTCCGTGTCCTTCCGTGTATTCCGTGGACAGCATCCACAAAAACTTTTCGCGTCATTTCGCGTGTTTCGCGGGAAAGCCCTCCGCGTCGCAGCGCCTCCGCGGTAAAGTTGCGTTTGTCTTCGTACTGCGAACTCGTGGTGAATCATGCCTGCTCGGCTAACTGATACGTATCTGGCCGATCCTTTCGTGCCGTCGGCCTGGCGTGGCGTGCTGGAGGACTTGCGGGCGTTTCTGGATTGCGAAGCCAGGTTGCGGACGTTGGACCGTCCGATTGAGGCCATGGAGCAAGCGGAGTTGACGGCGCTGCATGATCGGCTGGTGCAGCGATCCGGCGGGTTGCTGGAGCCAGCGGCGATCGACGAGCCTGATTCATTCGAACTGCGGCGACTGTTGCTGCGGTCCGTGCTAGCGCTCGTGCATCTGAAGCAAGTCGTCGTGGCCGATCAGCCGGTGCTCGATACGGCCGGCTCACGGACGCTGCCGTTGTTCGAAGCGGATTTTTTTGGCAATCCGACGCAAGTCACAGAATTCATCGCCCGCGCGCAGCGACTGCTAGAGCTTGCGGACGACGACGTTCGCGAAGAGTCGGCGGAACTTGCGCGCGATATGCGCGATGCGCGGCGCAAGCAAGTGCTGGTGCGCGCGATGCGCGATGAGTTCCAACTGTGGCCTGACGCCAGCGCCCTCCGCGAGGGAATCGTGGGGCTGTTCCAGGCGATTTATCCCGGCGCGCCAGTGCCGCCGGAAGATATCGAGGTAGTCGTCACCAGCACTTTGGTGTTCTTTTGTCTGCCATTGAGCGAAGACCATGAGTCGCTGACCAGCGAACGCTTCCGCCAACTGCCGCCGGAACGCCAGGCCGTGGTGCGCGAATTCCTGGCTCAGCAGAAGCGATTCTCCCAAGAGCGGTTCGCCAGCTTTCCCGCATTCGGGCGCGTGGCGTGCGAGCAACTCGACCGCGCGTTGCTGGAGCGGCTCGCGGCGCGGACGGGGGAGGATGTCGCGACAATTCTCCAGGAACTTCCGCGGCTGGTTACCGTATTGCCGCAAGATCAAATTGAAAAATACCTGATTCATGACGTGTGGGGACATGGCTGGCAAGCCAGCATGTTGCGGTTCGACAATTTGTACGACACGCTGGCCCGCTTTGCCGATCCGCTGACCTTGAACGAGGCGGCGGAAACCGCATTCGCCCACGATCTGCGGTTGAAGGACTGTTTTGTCGGCGCGGGCGACGCGCTGCATCTCAACGCGGAGCGGTTTCGCGCGTTCGCCATTGCCGAGGTTTGCCAGCGGTTGCCGGTGGCGCTGTCGGCAGTGTTGGCGGAAATGTTGGCTGACGTGGCGGAGTTCAAGTTCCTGGCCGAACATCCGGATCGCGCCCCCTGGTTGCCGAGTTCCAGCCGGCTATGGACGTACCCGGCCATGCTCGATCTCACGTTGGCGGACGTGCCCTTTTACTTCGGTCAGGCGACCAAGATCTTTCGCCTCTGGAGCAAGCAAGCCGGACGCCAAGGAAAGCTAATCGATGAGTTGGTGCGGTGCGGTGCGACGCCGGAAGCGGCGACGCACGCCATCGCCCGGGCTGTCGCCGTCTGGAGCGAATTGGAGGCCGACTATTTCGCCCCGGAACTACGTTGGAGCGACGACGGGGATCAACTCCTCGTGAACGCCTATACGCGCGTGCTGCTCAATTTCGTCGGCGTGCATCGGACGCTGCTGGACACGTATCGTGAGCTCTCTGCCACGTCCACGCACGGGCTGCCGCTCAAGAGTTTCCGCGATTTGCTGGTCCTGGCTGCCAGCGTGTTTTTCGAGGCGGACCCGGCCCGCAACTTGTGGCGTGTCGATGAATTCCTGTCGCTGGTGCTGTTGCCGTTTTGTCGGCGATTGGCCAGCAACTCCACGGTGAAAGTTGGCTGACGGCAATACTTCGAGAAACCGCCGCCATCGCGTATCCTGGAGGAAGGGGATTCGCCATGCTGACACTTGTTTAACGCCGGGTGATGCGATTGTTTGATCTGTTGATTGTCGTGCTGTTGTCGGCGCACTTGATGGCGATGAACGTCGCCACCGCCGGCCCGTTCGTTTGCCTCTGGCTCGGCTGGCGCACGCGCCGCAAAGGGGATGCGCTCGCTAGCACGACCGGCGAATGGCTGGCGCGGATGTCGCTGGTGGGGCTGACCTCCGGCATCGTGCTGGGCGGCCTTGTCCTCGGCGCGATCTATCACCACCGGCCGGAGCCGTTCCTGCGCGCGGCGGAATTGATTCCGCGCTCGCGCTATTGGTTCGGCATCGCCGAGCTGGTGTTTTCCTACTTGCTGCTTGTCGTCTACCTGGCCACCTGGCGGCGGTTCGCCGGCCGATGGTGGCATGCGTTGATCAATCTGCTCGCCGCGACAAATACGATCTATCACTTTCCGCCGCTGTTCGCCGGCATCGGCGTGTTGACCGCCCGACCGGAGGCCTGGGGCAAGCCGGAACTTGGCCGGCAGGATTTCCTGAAGTTACTTGCCGAGCCGGAAACGCTGGCCCGAGCGTCGCATTTCGTGCTGGCCTCGTTCGCCGTGGCCGGCGTGATGTTGCTCGGCTTGGCAATGCGACGGGCTCGGGAAGAATCCCAACGCGACGACGCAGCGCGGATCGGCATGTGGGGCGGCTGGCTGGGGCTGGTTCCCACCGTGCTGCAATTGATGAGCGGGCTGTGGCTCCTGATGATCTCGCCCGCGCCGTTTCAAGCCGCACTGACCGGCGGCGATACCTGGAGCACCGTGTTCTTCGGCGTCTCGCTTCTGGGAGCGTTTGCGCTGTTGCCGCCGCTGGCGGCAGCGGCCTTCGGAGGCGCCCGACGACGAGACTACTTGCGCGCGATGATCTTGCTCACCACGGTGATTGTCTCGATGGTGGCGGCGCGGCACATCGCGCAACAGCGGATGTACGATCGCTATGCTCCGCGGACGACGTCTGCCGTAGCGAGCAATTCAGGAAGTGTCCGGCCGAGCAATGTCCCGCAGATACTGCGCTAACCGCGCCTGCATGTCGAGCAGGTTCTGCCATTGCCGATCTTCCAGCACGATCGGCTGCGCGTGATCGGTGCGCTGCACGGATTCCAGCAGATCGCGAATCCGGTAATGGAAGTACTCGATGAACTCCGAAAGCTGCGCCGCCTGACCGGGCGTCAGGCGCTCCGGCAACTCCGGCGGTTGCAGGCCGAGCAACGTCGACTGATTCTCGGCGTCCTGGTTCCAATGCAACTCGTATTGCAAATCGGGCTGCGCGGGCGCCGCTTCCCCTTCCTTGGGACCGACCGTGCCGGAGCGCTTCGCGCCTTTGCCATTGCGGACTTCGGCTAACCGCTGAGCGATTTGATCGGGAGAGCCGTACAGTAGCCGCGAGCGGCCGACGCTGATCGTATCCCCGAACCGCAGAATACGCAGCTGAATATCTTCGCCGTTGACCTTGGTGCCGTTGGTGCTTTCCAGATCGGTCAGCACGAGCTTGTCGCCGTCCTCCTGGATTTTCAGGTGAAACCGGCTGATCCGCTCGTCGTTCAGTTGAACGGAATTGCCTTCCTCGCGACCGATGGTGACCGGCGTGGGCAAATGTTCGTACGATCGCCCCCGATCGGCGCCTTCGAGCACTCGTAACGTCACCAGAGCCATGGATTGCTCATCGCACAGGGCCCTGTCCTTGGGCCTGGACCGTCGCGGCAAGTGTCTGTCCCAGCTAACCTTATAGCACGGGGTTTCCGCACCGGTCAATTCGCCGGCCGGACTGGACATTATACCCCGCAAAATCGGCCCGTGCTGCGCAGAGCGTCGACAAAGCGAGACGACGCCAAGCTATTTCGGCCGCCGCGCCGGCGCCGGCGGATGAAACTCCGCCACCACGCCGTGGCCGTTGCTGGACGCAAAGTGCGAGACCACAATCTGCCCAGCGCGGCCGTCGGCCAATTGCAGGCGGTACACACGCTCCAACTCCAACAACGCCTGCTCGTCGGGCGAGAGCGTCAATCGTCCGGCGAGCTTCCACTCGTGCGCCCTGCCGGTGCAGCGGTCCTCGTCCAATTCACAGCTCAGATGAGCCAACCTTTCGCCGCCGATCAATAGCTCGCCGTCCAAGGCTTGCATGGTTTCATCTCCATCCCAAAAAACGCGTCGACATTTCAATCCCACTGAATCAACCGTTCGGCCACCGCGCTGTTCACTGTTTCCAGCGTGGCCGAAATCTCGGTGGCGTCGTCCAATTGCAGCAGCACGGGCTTGAGCGAGGCGATGCGCCCGCCGATCCACTGTGCGCCGTCGAAGTAGCGGAGCCGGGCTCCCACGGCGAGGTTCGTCGGCCCCGCCGGTTTCGCACCGTTCCCGTTCTTGGCGGGCACCGGCTTTTCCGCCGCCATAGCTTTCTTGCCCAACACCCCGGCAAGTTCTTGCAGCACGCGCCAGTTTTCCACACGGTCTTGTTTGGCCTTGAGCAGCACCTCGCTGGGGTTGCCTTGCTTGTCGAAGTGCTTGGAGAAGCGCCCTTCGCTCCGCGCGAAGTCGATGAAATCGACTTGCTTCCCGGTCTTAGGGTTCAACCACCAATCGTCGTTGATGGCCGGGTTGCCTTGCAGCGACAGCCGCTCGTGGATAGTGTTCCCTTTGCGCGGATCGTAAATCAACAGTGGGAACGCCCTGGTATCGACGGCCAACCGAGCTTGATCGGTGGCCATGTTGTCGCCGACGCCGTGTTCGGGCTGGCAGGTGGTGTAGCAGACGACGATCGCCGGACCGTCGAACTCCAGCGCGTCGATCACCGAGCGATAGAAGTGATTAATATGCGCGCAGGTCGTTTGGGCCACGAACGAGCGCGGATGCATCATGGCAATCTGCGCGATTTCCTTGCGCCGTTCCTGTTTGCCGAAAATGGCTTTGCCATGAACGCTCATCTTGGTGTTCTGTCCGGTGTAGCTGCTCGTCGAGGCCTGACCGCCCGTGTTGGAATAGACCTGCGTATCGAGCACGAAGACCTTGATGTTCGCGCCGGAAGCCAGCATCCGTGAGAGGGACTGGAAACCGATGTCGAACATCGCGCCGTCGCCGCCGATGCACCAGAGCGGCTTCTTGTTCCAGCCCATCTGATCCCACCGCGCGCGGACGCCGAGCGCCATCGCCGGCGCGTTTTCAAACAGTGAATTCGTCCACGGCACCAGGTACGGGTTGTACGGATACGTCGACGTGTAAACAGTGTTGCAGCCGGTGGCCGCGACGATGCCCCAATCGCTGCCGTACTTGGCGCCGGTGGCTGCGCACATCATGCGGAGCGCCGTCCCCTCGCCGCAGCCGGCGCAACTGCCCGCGCCGCCGACGTAGACATGCGTCTGCTCCTTGAGCATCATGTCGATTAGCAGGTTGTCGTTGATATAGCGGTCGTCCGACGGGCCCATCTGCTTGAAGAAGCGATGGCTTTTGCGGATCGACGTCATGTTGTCGTCGGTCTTCTGGATCATCTCCAGCGCCAGGTCGTCGCAGACGGTGACGCACTCGGCACAGCCCTTGCACTTGCTGGGGTCGATGATGATCGAGAACATGCCTCCTTCGCCGACCTTCTTGGCCGGGCCTTCGTAGTACTTTCGCGTCTTCGACCATTGCGCGCGGAACATCTCGCGATCGGCCGGGTCGTGAATCTCGGCGAGCCGCTTCTCGAACTCGCTTTCGCCCAGCACCTTGCCCAGGATCGCCGTATCCGGGCAGAGCGTCACGCAGTCCATGCAGCCGGTGCAGTTGGAGGGCTTGTACTCCGGAATCTCCGGCGCGATGTAGCTGAAATCGCGCAGCGTCGCGGTGCCGGCCGCCACGAGCGACCGCGCCAGGCTCAAGTCGGCCGGCATCTTCTTCTCCGCGGTTCCTTCTTCGTAGCCGCGGATGACGCGCTCGTTGAAATCAACCACATCCAGAATCGGCAGGTTGACCAACTTGTAGCCGGAGTCGACCAGGGTGCCGTAGCTGTTGTTGTTATAAGGATCGCGGTCATTCGCCGCGTTCATCGATTCGTCGCGAACATCCGTAGCCATGGGAACTCTCGGTTGGAGGAGTGGATTGCGATTTTTTACCGCGGAGGCGCTGAGACGCAGAGGGAGGAGGGAAATGTTGAACGTCGAATTCCGCCTCTCCTATCCTCTCTCTGCGTCTCCGCGTCTCTGCGGTTCAAACGGTAGAGTTCTCATTTGTTCATCAGTTCTCGCGGCACTTCCAGCAGTTCGCTGTAGCCCCGCTTCACGCAGTTCAGATTGTCTTGCACGACGCGTTCGCCGCGTTTGCCGAAGTATTTGCGGAGCGCCCCTTCGACGCCAGCGTAGACCTGTTCGTCGGTCATGTTGCTCTTGCGGCCGTAAGGCGTCAGCTTGAGGAATGCGCCCAGCAGCACGATGCCCTGCATCCGCATCTGCAAGTCGGCCAGCGACGCGACTTCGCGGGCGATCTGCACCATGTCGATGTAGTACACGTGCAGGTTCTGTTCGCGGATGAATCGCTGGTGGTGGACCGGAATGCGCTGCCAGACGTCGACCGGATTCGTGTACGGCGACTGCATCACAATCGCGGCTTCCTTGACCAATCCTTTCAACGGATTCCCGCTGAACAACGCCGTGGTGTCGTTCAGCACGACGAGGTCGACTTGTTCCAACTCGCTATGCAACAGGATGTGGTTCTCGGCGATCGACAGGTAGTACGTCGTCGGCAGGCCCTTCTTTTCGGAGCCGTACTTCGGATACGCCTGCACGTCCTTGCCGAACACGTCGCCCGCGATCGTGGCGATCACCTTGTTCGTCGTCACGGAACCGAAGCCGCCGATCGAATGGCCGCGCATGCTGAACGTGCCCGGCTCGCGCAGGTCGGGGTCGTCGGTGACTTTGAGCGCCAGCGGATGGTCGATGCCCACGCAGAAATAGTCCTGGCCGTCGTGGACCATGTTTTCCACGATCGCGATGATGTCCCCCGGCCGCACGTCGCGGCTGCCGAGCCCCGCGGAACCGGAATAGATCTGCGGAATCCGTTCGATCTTTTCCTGCCCGTTCTGCCCGGTCATCGCGTCGCAGAGGGCCGCCTTGATCTCCCGCGTAAGGTGGTTGCCCGTGGTGGAGAGCGGATCGTCCATCCGCTCCAGCACGGAGAACGCCCGGCAATCGCACAAGGCTTCGACGATCTGCCGCGCCGGGAATGGCCGGAAGCAGCAGACGTTCAAGCAGCCGACGTCGATGCCGCATTGATCGCGCAGGTAGTCGACCGTCGCGCGGACGGTCTCCATATAGCTGCCCATGCCGACCAGGATGTATTCGGCGTCGGCGCAGCGATACGGTTCGACGAAGTCGTACCGCCGTCCGGTCTGCTGATAAAAGGTCTCGAACGCATCCACGAGCGCCGGCGCCACGCGATCGTAGTACCAACGCTGGGCGATCTTCCCCTTCATGTACGAATCCTGGTTCTGCACCGTCCCCGACATGAGCGGATTTTCCGGGTCCATCAAGTTGAACAACCGCGCGCTGGGCGGGCCGAGAAACTCCTTCATGAACTCGTGCTCGGGCAAGTTCACCTTCTCCACGGTGTGCGTGGTGAGAAAACCATCCTGCACACTGAAAAACGGCGTGTTTGAAGCCTCGGCCGCGCGCCTTGAGATAAGACACAAGTCGCCAGCCTCTTGC
>JALHLM010000268.1 GCA_022844585.1 Pirellulales bacterium
GGCGCTCAGCAGCGCGCGCGGTTCCAGCGATTCGAGATTTCGAACCTTCGCCTTCCGCCGAGTAGGCTTTTGTCGCCTCCGCCAGTTCATAAGGTTGGATTATAGCCAGGCAATTCCGCGCCGTCGCCAAGCCGACGGCCACTTTTCCGCATCCGCTGATTTTTCCGGCGAAGACCGGCGCCGTCCCGTGCCCATGTCAGCAGCGCTTGTTTGCCCCCCTTGCGGTGGCTACTCTAGCTAGCAAGGCAGGCGGCGGTTGTTCGCCAAAAGGGCAAGGGCGCGGAAAAACGATCGCGCTTTCCGTTGGGCACGGTGGCGATGTCTGATTTGGCACATACACCACTGATTCAAGCAGCGCAAGGCGGCTGCGCGACTTCGCTCGGCCAATTACTGGACGCTTATCGGCCGTTCTTGATGGCGATTGCCCGTGATTCGCTCGATCAGGAGCTCCAGGCCAAGGCGAGCCCTTCGGACTTGGTGCAGCAGACGTTCGTTGAAGCGCAACGCGACATTGCCCAGGCCAGCCTACGGGGCGACGACGATTTGCGGGCCTGGCTACGGCGACTTCTGCTCAATAACATCGCCGACTTTCGACAAAGCTATCGGCGCGCCAAGCGGGCCATCCGCCGCGAACAGGTGGCCGAAGAGCATGCCTCGAAGGATTTGTTGCTGAACCTGGTTGCGTCCGATATTACCAGCCCGAGCCAAAGTGCAGCGCGTCGTGAGGAGCAAGAGCGTGTCGAGGCGGCTTTAGAGCGCCTTTCGGAAGAACACCGGCAAGTCATCATTTGGCGCAATCGCGAACATTTGACCATCGCGGAAATCGCCGCCCGACTGAACCGTTCGTCCGATGCGGTCCGCTTGCTGTGGTGCCGTGCCGTGCAGCGATTGAAAAAGGAGGTCGAGCGCGATGCCGGCCTCTCCTAACCCAACCGAATCAGGGCCTGTGCCCGGTCCTCCGGATGACCAATCACTCTTGCGCCGAATGCGCGCAATGGCTGACGAGTGCCTTGCCGACCCTTCCCATAGCAGCGCAGCGTCGCGCGACTTCGACGCCTGTCTATCGCTGTTGGATCGCGTCTGGCCGCAGTCCAAGTCAGGCAACATGGACACTCCGTCGCCCGCGGCAGCGACGCGTGAAACCTTGCCAAACCTTCCCGAGAACTGCGAGTTCGGCCGGTTCGAGGTCCGCCGCTTGCTCGGCCAAGGCGGTTTCGGCGCCGTGTTTCTCGTGTTCGATGCCGCGCTCGGGCGCGAAGTGGCGCTGAAGATACCGCAGCCGACGCTGTTGGGCAGTCGCGAGGTGCGACAACGATTTCTGCGTGAAGCCCAGGCGGCCGCCGTGCTGGATCATCCGAATATCGTGCCGATTTTCGAGTCGGGCGAAATCGGGCCGATGTGGTATATCGTCAGCCGCTTTTGCGCCGGGCCGACGTTGGCGGAATGGCTTGCCGCGCAGCCGACTCCGCCGCAGCCGAGATTGGCGGCATCGATCATCGCAGACCTGGCGGAAGCGGTTCATCACGCACACGGACGCGGCGTGTTGCACCGGGATTTGAAACCGTCCAACGTCTTGCTGGAACCGATCGAGCCGCCGCGAAGTGATGGTTTCGGTTTTGTGCCGAAATTGACCGACTTCGGCCTGGCCAAGCGGATGGACGAGCAACAAGATGTCACGCGTGAAGGAACGCTCGTCGGCACTGTGCGTTATATGTCGCCAGAACAGGCCGTCGGCGATTACCGTTCGATCGACGTGCGGAGCGACGTCTATTCCCTGGGCGTGATGCTGTACGAGTTGATTTCCGGGCGGCCGCCGTTTTGCGCGGCGGAAGCGGAGATGTTGCGCTGCATTCAACAAGAGCCGATCCCGTCGCTCGAATCGCCGCATGGGCGTTTGTCGCGCGATCTGGCGACGGTCTGCCTCACCTGTTTGGAAAAGAAGCGCGACGATCGCTATGCCACGGCCGGCGAGTTGGCGGCGGACTTGCGGCGTTTTCTGGCCGGCGAACCCGTCAATGCGCGACCGGTTCCGTTTCCGGTGCGCGCCGTTCGGTGGTGCCGGCGGCGACCCGTGATCGCAGGGCTGACTGGCGCACTGAGTCTCGTCGTGCTGGCGTCCGTAGTCGGACTGTTCGTGATGCTGCAGCGCGAGCGCGAACTGCGCCGCCGGGCGGAGTGGAAGCAAGAGTATGCCATTCAAGCCGTAGGGGATTTCTATACCGGCGTAGCGGAGCAATGGTTGGCCTCGCAACCGAAATCGGAAGAGCTGCGTAAAAAGTACCTGCTGAAAGCGCTGAAGTTCTACGAGGAGCTCGCCGCGGAGCAGAGCGACGATCCCGAGGTGCGGTACCGCACGAGCGTGGCACTGCATCGCGCGGCCAACATCCAGGAGCATTTGCGGATGCCCAAGGAAGCCGGCCGCGACCGTTCCCGCTGCCTGGCGATCTTGGAAGGATTGATCGCCGAATTCCCGGAAGAACGGCAATACCGCTTCGATCGCTTTTACAATTTGCTGGTCTCGGGCGGTGGCCACCCTGGCGGGCGCGAAGGCGCGTTGCGGGAAGCGTACGCGGAGATTCACCGTTTAGTTGACGAGGATCCCCAAAACCCCACTTATCTGGATTCGCTGGCCGCGACCTCCGCACATTACGCCGGTATGTTGGATGAGAACTCGCTTGATGAAGCGAAACAAATCGCGACGGAAGGTGCCGCAACTGCGCAGCGTCTCGCCGACTTGTATCCCGATCGGCCGCTGTACGAGAAGAATGTCGCCGCTTGTTTTACGATCCTCGCCAGCATCAAAGGATCAGAAGGCGATCATGCCGCAGCGGCGGAGTTGCATGGCCGCTGCATCGAGGTTCACGCAAGATTGATGTCCCACTTTCCTGATGAACCGAGGCATCGCATCGATTGGGTCTCGCATCGTCAGTCTCGCGCGCAACATTGGATTGTGCTCAGCCGGCTTGCGGACGCGGAAAGCGAGTTGGACGACTGCCAACGGGTCTGCGAGGAATTACATTCGGCTTTCCCTGGCGAGGTCGACATCCAGGCCCAACTACAAAACGCGTTGTGGCGGAAGGCGGAATTCGAGTTCCGGCATGGCGACGCCAGCGAGGCGGCGAAATGCTATACGCGATGCTTCGATTATCTGGAGGATCGCTTGCGTGAGGCGCCCAACTACGAGCCCCACCGTAGGCTGTTGGCCGGTTATTTGCGCGATTGTCCGATTGAAGCGCTGCGTGACCCCCAGCGCGCCGCCGAGCTCGAAGCGCCGCCGCGGGCCGTGGCGGCGCAGTGACGCATCGTCACGGCGGATCGAAGCCGCCAGGATGAAACGGGTGGCAGCGGCAAATCCGCCACAGGCCGCGAAGTGTTCCCAGCACGGCGCCGTACTTTTCGATGGCGCCGATCATGTAGTTGCTGCAGGTGGGATAGAAGCGGCATTGGCGCCCAAAGATCGGGCTGAGCGTCCATTGATAGCAGCGGACCAGCAGGATCAGCGCCCAGCTTGGTCCGCGCACGATCATTTCCCAGAGAAACCGCATTTCCTGCTCGCTCGCTATTCGAATTACTTCACCACGGATACACGGAGGCACGGAGACTTGCAGGCGGGAAGCGCTGGTCAGTATTCGATGCTCGGTGGCGAAGGATAGATTTATTCCCTGGTTTTGGTTCGTTCGATGCGTCAAGATACGCCTCTTGTTGTAACAAAGCGACCGTCTCGCGGCATCCTGGGCCGTGGAGCGAACGCGATCCCGCGACGAAAATCAATTCTTCATACGACCGGTGCATGACCATGACATCCAAGTTCCGTCGGCCGCTGCCGAACCTCCGCTGGACTGCCATGCTGGGGACCGTTTTGATCACTGCAGCCGTTGGGACCGCCGCTGGCCAGGATGGCGCCTCGCGCCGCGTCGTCAAGGAAACGCCGCTGGGGCAGGTGGACCTCTCCGAATATGACGCCAAGAAACCGACGTTTTGGGTCAGTCCGGATGGACGTCACGCGGCATACTTGACCGAGAAAGGCATCGTGATCGATGGGAAGGCCAGCCCCGATTACGAGTTCGGCGTCAAACCCGAGAGTTTCACGTTCAGCCCGAACAGCCAGCGCACGGCTTACACCGCGATTGCCTTGCGCGAAAGCCGCGACGAAGTGCTGGTAATCGATGGCGTCGAAGGGGAAAAAGGCTATTCGTCGATCGGCGCCGGTCCCGTGTTCAGTCCGGACAGCAAACATGTGGGCATGATCGCCCGCCTGAGTGCTTCGTCATTCGACCAGGTGCCCGTGATCGACGGCCGCGAAGGAGAGCCTCACGAGGATTACAGCTGGGAATCGACCTTCAGCGCGGACAGCAAGCGCTTCATCTACGGCGTGAAGATTGGCGAAGACTATGTGATGCGCGAGGACAGCGTCGACGGCGCCGAACCACGAGTGGAGCATGCCCACGGCCCAGCGACGCTACGCGGCAATTTGTTCTTCGGACCCAACGGTCAGTTGGGTTACATCGCGTCAACGCCGGAACACAAACATTTCGTGGTTTACGATGGCCAGGAAGATCCGAATCGCTACGAGGAGATCCAATACATTCGCGTCAGCGGCAATGGCAAGCACGTCGCTTATGTGGCGGAACCGCGTAGTTTTCGCCATGTCGTGGTCGCGAATGGCAAGCCGGGCAAGGTCTATGACGACCTCGACGTCGACTCCCTGGAAATCAGCCCGGACGGCCAGCATTGGGGCTATGTGATCGAGGTGCGCCGCAAGTGGTGCGTCGTCTTGGACGGCAAAGAACAAAAGCAATACGACGGCGTGAGCAGCCCGGTGTATAGCCCGGACAGTCAGCGCGTGGCCTACCTGGCCTCGGCGAACGGCAAAATAATGTCGGTCGTGAACGGCAAGGAAGGGAAGGCCTACGACGAACGCGATTTGCCGGAGTTCAGCCCGGACAGCAAATCGGCCGCGTTCTGGGCGAAGCAAGGCGAACGGAGCTTTATCGTCTACAACGGCCAAAAGCAACCGGACTATGACGACGTCGGCACGCCGAGGTTCAGCCCAGACAGTAAACGATTGGCGTACCTGGCCCAAAAGAATGGGCGCTGGATGATGGCCGAGCCGGGCAAGGAAGGAAAGCTCTACGATGACATCAAGGGAATCTTCTACTTCAGCGACGACAGCCGCCACCTGGCGATGATTGCATACGACAACCAGCGTCAACTGGTCGTGATCGACGGCCTGGAAGGAAACCGCTACGACGAAGTCATCACGCTCGGCGGCGTCACGAAACTCCACTTCGACGACGGCAACTCATTCCACTACCTCGCGAGGAGAGGAATGGATTTGTTCCTGGTCGAAGAGACGTTGGGAGAGTAGCGTCTCCGTGTGTAGCCGAGGTGGCGCGGACCGCGAAGCTGGCGGTGCGACACGGCCTGGTGTTGATGCCGGCGCCGCAACATCGCAGCCCTTGGCTGAAGAAACTCGGCATCTGCGCGATCGCGATGTGGGGCGTGGAGGTGCGGGAAGTCTCGCCGCCGAAAGGTCAAGCCCCCATGCATTGGGTGTTGCACACATCGCACGCGGTGGACAACTTCGACGACGCCTGGCGCGTGATCGAATATTACGAGCGGCGTTGGTTGATCGAGGAATATCACAAGGCGCTCAAGACCGGTTGCCGCGTCGAAGCGCGGCAATACGAGACGAGCCAACGTCTGGAAACGATAGTCGGCCTGATGGCAGTCGTCGCCGTACGACTGCTGCAACTGCGGACCATCGCCCGCGGCCAACCCACGCGTCCGGCCCGCGACATCGTGCCGGCCGCCTGGTTGCGGACCCTGCAACGCCTGCGGCCGAAACTGCCGCCCGATCCCACGGTCCGCGACTTCTACCGCCAACTCGCCAGCCTCGGCGGCTTCCTCGGCCGCAAAGGCGACGGCGAACCCGGCTGGCAAACCCTCTGGCAAGGCTTCGACAAACTCGCCACCATCATGCAACACGCCGAAATCGAGAAAAAAAAGTGGGTAAGAGTGAGGGTTGGCAGCCCTGGCTATTATCTGTCGCCCCTTAGGGGCTGATGTGTTTTGCCGGCATTTTCCAACGTCCGATAGCCAGTGCGCGATTCGCACCCGGCCAAACTAGAAATGCAACTCCAAGCCCGCGTTCACGCCTTGGAGCCAATAGTCCGTCTCTTTGAACTCCAGTTCCGGTTGTCCAGGGCCGAACAGCGTGCCGCCGCCGACTTGCGTGGTGTTCACCCGGAAATCGACCTGGTCGTCGGCGCGGACCACGTTGTTCCAGTAGATGAAGTTGTAGCCCAACAGCGCCGTCCAACGGCAGTTCAACACATAACGGGCGTTGATGTTGGCTTCTGGCACGACCGTGAATTTGTCACGCGAGAATTCCCCGATGTTCGTCGGCTGCGTCAACAAACCGCCGGCCGTCGTGGTCGATCCGGCGCCCGGCACGGTGACCGTGGTGGAGCCGTCGATGTTGATGTCCTGCGACATGTTGCCGAGGGCGCACTTGCCGAGGAACGAGATCGTCCAACGGTGTTTCTTGAAGTCGACCTGCATACCCAGGTCGACGCCGTGGAACTCGTTGTTGGTATCGATCTGATCAAACCCGGCGACCACGGTGCCGAGCGGTACGTTGCCGCCGACCGCCGTCGAGGTCAACATATCGTCGATCCGCAGGTTGTCTTCAATCTTGGTGTAGCGATACCCGCCGAGGAAATCGACGTTGTGTTCGAACGAACGCGCCGCTTTGGTGCGAACCAGTAATCCGGCGCCCGTGGTTTCGGTCTTAAAATTGAAATCGAATTGCCCGTTCGCCACGTCCGGATGTGACAGGAGTTGCGCGACGTATTGCTGCACGGCTGGATCGGCATTGAAGAACGGACGCGCCAAGATCGGAAACCCGCCTTGCGAGGCGTTGCTGTAAGAAAGTGTTTCCTCGCCTAACGCGAAGATGTAACCTTCCACGCCTTGGCAGTGCCCGTGATCAAGCCAGTAGCCGGCGGTGAAGCGTACGCCGCCGCGCAAGTCTTCGTCGTAACTGTCATCGCCGAACAACACCTGCGTGCCAGGATCGCCAAGCAAGCCGGCCCGCGCCGCTCCGGTTCCGGCGGGTGACGTCGTGACGAGCGCCGGCAGATCGATGCCCTTGCCCCACCAGCCGATGTATTCACCGCGGACCCACCAGGGGAAATCGCGCTGTGTCGGCAGGGACGGACCGGAGTCGTACATCGGCTCCGCGGCCAGCATTTCCGGCTCTTCGACCCAAGGGTTTTCCGACGCGGATTCGTCGTAGTAACCGGTCGGTTCGACTTGTTCGTCATGGTATTCCGCCGGCTCAGTCGCCGCATCTTCGTAGTGTGTCGCCAATTCAGCTTCGTCATATTGTTCATCGACGGGTTCGCGCACTTCGACGGCCCGCGCTACGCGCTGGGGCTGCGGCTGCGGCTGCGAGGATTGCGATTGCCGCACGACGCCGGCGCCCTTACCGCGGCCGCTCGGCAGGGGCCGCAGGCCGGTGGGCTGCGAGATGCTCGGCGCTTTCGCGCGGCGATGTTTTGATGGGGTTGCCGGCGCGGGCGCGGCGGTTTCTTCCTTGGCGACTTGTCCTCGCCCGCTCGGCAGAGGGCGTACGCCGCGCGGCTTGGCGGCCTGAGCGACCGCATTCGTAGACGAAACCCCGGCCGCGACGGCGCAGACCGCCGCCCAGGCAAATACCCGTCGATTCATCGTTGCTCCCCCTCGGCGCCGCGACCGTGAGTGCACGGCAGCTACGCGGCGTGTGTGTTTAGCAGCCCTTGAACAACACTCATCCCGCCAGAGACGCCGCGAGCCAATCTTCACGCGGGTCCGTCACGCCTGATTGCCAGACGTGCCGCACAAGTCCCTAGTTGAGTTTGTCGGATGTATCGCTGGGGGGAATTAAAACGAAAGTGCCGATCGTAGCGGTTTTTCAGATCGTAACGGCGCCGCCGGCGGCGAAATGAGTAGGCTGGGCGGTCCGGTTCTTCCCTGTCCCAAATCGCTCCA
>JALHLM010000269.1 GCA_022844585.1 Pirellulales bacterium
GAGCGGCGCTCGACGACTACAATTCCAACGGCAACCCGGACAACCTTTGTAGCATCGTGCTGATGAGCGACGGGCACGAGAACGAACCGGAATACTGGGCCGACGTGAAGGACGACCTGATCGCGGCCGGCTGCCCAGTGCATACGATCTCGTTCGGGCCCGGCGCGAATGAAGTCTTGATGCAGGAGATTTCCGGCGCGGTCTCCGGCGGCTCGCACGACTACGCGACTTCCGAAGGAGGCGTGCCGATCAACTCCGTGCTAGGCTGGGAAAACAACATCAGCCGCATTTACGAAAACAAGGCCACGCAGATGGCGGGCCGGCAGCGCATCTTCACTGTGTTGGGCGATTCCGCCATCGGCGGCGTGGCGACCGGCATCATCGATTTCGAGGATCATCCCACAGGGACAGTCATCACGGTGGGCAATTCCTTCGTCGCCTCAGGAGTTCCGGGCAAGGGGTTGCCGTTCCAGAACAACGCCGGCGGCATGGTCAACACGGGCTTCGCGCGCGTGGACAACCAACAAAACGCCGACGGCGCCGGCCACGACTTACAGTTGAACAACATCAACGTCGGTTTCGAGTTCGCAAAGACGCTCGAATCGGCGTCCGCCAAGTTTGGCTACTTCGGCGGGAATTTGAATGTCACCATCAATGGCAAACTGTTCAATGCGCGGACTCTCTCGCTCCTGCAGGGCCTGTTGATTGACGGAGTGACCGTCAGCTTGACGATGTTTGACAATCAACACGGCCGATTGGACTTCAAAGGACCGATCGATTCGCTGGCCCTGGGTGGGCAGGAGTTCTGGATCGACGACCTGCGATTCAATAGCGAGGTCGGCAACTTCCACGAGATTCCCGTCGACAAAGGCGCCGACATTCTGGTCGTCTCCGCCGCCTGGCAGGAGAAGATGGGCGGCGTCCACACAGAGTTGTTCGATCCGAACGGCGACCCAGTACCGGCCGCGCGGCGCAGACTCTCGTCGCAGGGCACCAACGAAGTCTGGCGCGTGCCCGATCCGATCCCGGGCAACTATCGGATGCGGTTGATGAACATTCCTCAGGAATACTTCCTGACCGCTTCGGTGCGGAGCGAATTCGAGTTGTACACCTTTGTCGGCCAGCCGCAGGAAGACATGCTGACTGGCGTCGAAGTGCCGCTCGTGGCCTCGTTCATCTCCAACACTGGGCCGGTGCTGGACGCCAACGTGACGGCCACTGTGCTCGATCCTGGCGGGACGTCCAAGGTGGTCAAGCTCTGGGACGACGGCAACCACGGCGACGGGGAAGCCGACGACGGTGTCTACGCGAACAGCTATACCGCGACGTCATTCGGCGATGTCGTGCAACTGAATCCTGATCTCGTCGTCGAAGGGGACGAGCCGCTGGGCGTCGGTTCCTATCAAGTCACCTTCAAGGCCAAGAAGGACGAAATCGTTCGCGAGGGGCTCGGCAGTTTCGTGTTGAATCGCGACAAGGACTCCGACAGCGACGGCCTCCCGGATCGCTGGGAAGAAGAACATGGCCTCGACCCGAAGAGTCGCGAGGATCAGAACTCCGATTTCGACAAAGACGGATTGCCGGCCTCGTGCGAATACCGCGTCGGGACGGATCCGCGCAACAGCGACACCGACGACGGCGGGCGCTCGGACGGCGCCGAAGTGCAATTCGTGCCGGGGCAACTCTGCCGCGCGGTGCGCGATCCGCTCGATCCGGCCGACGACCGCCTCCGCAAAGTGACCGGCATCGTCGCGCTGCCGGAAGCGACGCCGAATGGCAGCCCGCTGGTGCGCCTCAAGATCAGCATTCCGGACGACGACTACTTGTTCTCGAGCATCCATCGCCGTCTGCTGAATGAAGACGGCCGACCAATCGGCGATTGGATCGAGTTGGAAAAACAGTTCCGCGGACCGGAGTTCGAGGACTTGCGCTTGGACGAGGGGAGCTACGAGTATCAGATCATCCCGTTCTATTTCGGCGGCGAAGGACTGCCTCCCGTCGAGGGACAGCACGTACTGTCGAGCCCGGTTGTCGTGAAGAAAGATCCGTACGCGCCGTTCGGTAGCGTGATGATCGATGACGCCGACGGCAAGACGTACAGCCCGCTGGTGACGCTGCGCATCATCGCCGACGACTCCGGGCATGTGCATGACTTTGATCCAGTGCATCAGCCCGTGGCGGGTTCGCCGCTGGAAAAGCTGATGATGAAGATCAGCAACCGGGCCGACTTCGCCGGCGCCGATTGGCAGCCGTTCCAGCCGGTAGTGAAAGATTGGTTCCTCGGCCGCTTCGAACCGCTGCAGGAGACGATGCGCTGGGTCTACGTGGCGTTCATGGACGAAGCCGGCAACGTGAGCGAGGGTCCAATCGCTGACAGCATTCAAGTGCTGCTCCAGCCCGGCGACACCTACCCGTTTGACGGTAAGGTGGATATTTCCGACTTGAACAACGTGCGCAACAACTTCGCCCGCCGTGGACCGGTCGCCATCTTAATTGGCGACGCGATCGGAGCGTTGAACGGCGTGGTCGATATTAGCGACTTGAACGAAGTCCGCAACAACTTCGGCAGCTTCGTCGATGCCCCGGCGGCGACGGCGAGGCGTCAGCGAACTCGTGATGAAATCGCGGAAAGTACCATCGCCGGCGCATTCGCCTCTGACAGACCGCTGTTCGAGCGCACGATTGCTTCCCAACCGAATACAGCTGCTCGCGACGCGCTGTTCGGTCGCTTTACCGAGGTTGGCGTGGACATTGATGCGCTGCTGACGGCGCATAGGCAATCGCAAAAGCGGGGCTTGCGAGCACTGAGGTGACGTGCCCACACTAGCCCGTAGCGCCAGCGAGGGGGATTGGACGGCGGTGATCGGTGAACGCGAACGCCGGACCGGCGCCGCAACGTCGCCAGAATCGAACTCGTTCGCAATGGTGAGGTCTGCTTGGCGTATTCGTCTTGGTCATCGCCTGCGTCCTCTCCCCCTCGCTGGCGCTGCGGGCTAGTGTTTACTTCGAGCGACATCATGAAGCACCAGATTCTCGCCGCAATCGTCGTTGGGTTGTTGTTTGGCCAATGCACGTCGGCATTGCGCGCGGAAGTCACGAGCGCCAAATTCGATGCGGAGCGACTGAAATCGCTGCCGTCGGCGATGCAGCGATTTGTCGACGAGCATGAAATCTCCGGCGCGGTCGTCGTGGTGGGCAACGCCGAGGGCGTCGCGTCGATTGATGCGATTGGTCAGCGTGATCTGGTGTCCAGCGAGGCGATGCGGAATGATTCGCTCTTCCGGATTGCGTCGATGACCAAGCCAATCACCGCGATTGCCGTGGCCATGCTGGTCGAAGAAGGTAAGCTGAGTTTTGACGATCCGGTGGAGAAGCATTTGCCGGAATTCCGCGGGCAGCGATTGATCGTTGAGCGCGACGGCGAGCGGCGTGTCACGGTCCCCGCGCCGCGCCCGATTACGATTCGCGAATTGCTGACGCACACCTCGGGCATGCCCGGCGGACCGCCACCGGGATTGGCGGAACTTTATCGCCGGCGCGATCGCACCTTGAACGAAGCGGTCCTTGCCTTTTCGCAACTCCCGCTGGAATTCGAGCCCGGCTCGCGCTGGTCCTATAGCAACACGGGCATCGACACCGCCGGCCGTGTGGTCGAAGCAGTGTCGGGGCAAAGCTTCGAGGAGTTTTTGTCGACTCGCCTGTTCCAGCCGCTCGGGATGAGCGACACCGTTTTCTATCCGTCGGAGGAGCAGCGCGGCCGCCTGGCGGCGATGTATCGCCGAGAAGGCGACCAGTTGCGGCCCGCCGAGGAGAGCCTGATTGAAGTTCCCCGCGACGCCAAATATCCCTTGCCAGCCGGCGGGCTTTGCTCGACCGGGCCGGACCTGGCGAAGCTTTACCAAGCGATGCTACGTCTGGGCGAGGGTCATGGACACCGGTTTCTGAAACCAGAATCGGTCGCCGAGTTGACGCGTTTGCAAACCGGCTCGCTGGAGACCGGTTTCGTTCCCGGTATGGGTTTCGGCCTCGGCTGGGCCCATGTGCGCGAACCTCAAGGAGTAACCGCCGCCCTTTCGCCCGGCAGCTACGGCCACGGCGGCGCCTTTGGTACCCAGGCGTGGATCGACCCCCAACGTGGCTGGTTCGCGATCCTGCTGATCCAGCGCGTTGGGCTGCCAAACGCGGACGCCTCGCCCATGCGTGGCGCGCTGCAAGAGGCCGCAGCCGCGGCGATACAGCCGTAGGGTCGATCGAAAGCGATGCAAACAAATTCCGCCGCCCCTTTGCCAACTTAGCTCGGACGGCGTTAGAATCGGTATCGTCGCTCGATCCAGCGCGAAACCGGGGCGGACTTCACCGTCCTGGCCTATTCAAGTGTGCTGGAACTGGGGCAGTGCAAATTACAATGCAAGGAATTAACCTTGCTTCGCGCTGCGAACCGTTCCTGAACTGGGGAGCGGCCTGCCGCGTAGAAACTAACTCACTTGCTTCTCTTCGTCGCCCGGGATTGGCGCAACCCGGGCCTAGCGCATGTCGCCAGGGCAAAGGAAATAGCAGCATGAATCGCTTCATTACGAAACTCTTGGCCGCTGCCCTGGCTTTTACGCCGGCGGCTTGGCAGACCGTCTCGGCGGCCCCCTTGGCGACGGAAGACGTGCTCCCCACCGCTCCGGACGATCCGTCCAAGAAGGAGTACAAGGAAGTCCAAGACGCCGTCGCCAAATTCCAGGCCGGCGACCTGGAAGGCACTTTGACCTTGCTGGATCAAGCTCACGCGAAGTATCCCGAGCTGGCGCCGGGACAGATTCTGCTGGCGCAGATGTTCTT
Source organism: Pirellulales bacterium (assembly GCA_022844585.1). Taxonomy (GTDB): domain Bacteria; phylum Planctomycetota; class Planctomycetia; order Pirellulales; family JALHLM01; genus JALHLM01. The sequence continues at coordinate 4,828 of JALHLM010000269.1, forward strand.
CAAGGCGATGGGTTCCACGACCGGTCAGAAGCAAGCGCAGCTGCTGAATTACGGCCGTGTCGCCCTGGAGCGCGCCGTGGAAAAGGACAAAAACGATCCTGACGCCTATCTGTTCCTAGGCGATTTGGCCTTTGCCCAGTCTCGGCTGACGGAAGCGGAATTGCTGTTCTCCAAGGCGAACGACCTCACCAACGCGATGGACGCGGCGAATCCGCGTAAGGCCGACTTACATAAGCGTTGTCTGGCTGGCAACGCCTCGGTGGCCGAAGCTCGCAATAACTTGGACGAAGCCGTCAAGCTGCTGACAGAGCTGGCGGAAACCTCACCGGACAATCCTTTGGCGCACTATCGTCATGGGCAAATCTTGTTCAAAAAGAAGGAAGCCCGGAGCGCCTTCGAGGCGTTCAAGAAGGCCGTGGCGATCAAGGCCGAACTAGGGCCAGCCGGCATCGTGATGGCCCGCTTGTTTGAGCAGGCCGCTCAGCAAGGTGATGCGACTGCCCGGAAGTCGGCGGATGATTGGATTGCCTATTCGCTTTCCGCCAAACAGGGGGCGAAGGATCCTTTGTCGCAACTGGCCGTGGCGCGGATGTATTGGGACCGCGACGACGTCGCGAACGCGAAGAAGCACGCTGAGATTTCTTTGGGTTTGGATCCGACATCCAAAGAACTGAAACTCTTGATGGGGTTAATCGCCCGCTACGAGAAGGATCTGCCGGCCGCCGAAAAGCTGTTCGAGGAGGTCTACAAGTCCGATCCGAGCAACTTCGCCGCGGCGAATCAGTTCGTGATCTCGCTGATTGATCAGGACGATGACACCAAGAAAGGTCGCGCTCTGGTTATCGCGGAAGCGAATATGAAGGACCACCAGGCCAGCAATTTCGCCCCCACCGCGGCGGCCACGTTGGGCTGGGTCTATTACCGCCTGGGGCGCACGCCGGACGCTCAGAAGATGCTGCAGTCGGCGATGCAGGCCGGACGCGGCAATATCTCGGGCGACACCGCCTACTACGTGGCGAAGATCCTGATCGACACCGGCCGGGCCGACGACGCCAAGGCCCTCCTCAAAAGCACGTTGCAAGGTAAGGGACCCTTCCCCTACCGCAGCGACTGCCAGGCGATGCTAGCTCAATTGGAGAACTCGTCGACGCCGGTCGCGCCCGACACGACTCCAGCCACCGATTCGAGTTCGCCACCGAATTAGTGGCATCGCTTTCCTTGGGCTTAAGCGACGACGGTACTCTGAACTTTCGGCCCCGCTGTCTTTCTCGCAAGGCAGCGGGGCGTTTTTTTCGCGCTTGTACGGATAGCGACCTTGGCGTATCCTCCCGCCGCGCCGTAATGGATTGCGGCGCGCGAAATGCGCACACTTCCTATCCTGCCAAGCCAAGGCCATGGGCCGATTGCGAGCCACGGTCACCGTCCTGATCGCCTTTCTCGGCGTGCCTTGCGCCGGCTGTGCGACGTTGTTTTCGTCGGACGACGGCAATGCTTCGCTCGAAACGCCGGCCAAGGATGTTGCGGCCAGCCAGCGTCAAGAACCTGGCGCGAAAACGGCGACGGCAACTCCGCCGCCACCGTTCGTCGCAACGGGCGCAGCGCCGACGCAGAATCCAGCGCAAGGTCCGACTCCTCCGCAATCAGCTGAACAATTCGTCGGGCAGTTGCCAGGCCTCGACCCTGCCACGCAGGCGCGATTGCTCGCGGATCTCAAGCAAACCGACCCGGCCCATTGGCCCCAGTTGCTGCAAGCGTTTCGTGTCGCGACGGGTCGAGGCGCGAGTCATCGTCCTACTGGCGAACTGCCACCGCAATCGACAGTCGATGGTTCACCCGCCATGGCGGCGACCGCCGATGTCTCATCAAAATTGCGCGAGCATCCCTATCATCCGTCCGAGCGCCCCGCGGCGCCGACCACTGCACCAGCGACAACTCTGCCCGACGAGCTTCCGGCCGCGGGTCTTGCCCAGGCATTTGCGACGAATCGCGATCCCCGCGCTGCATTGGCTTCGTTGAACGATCCACTCGACGGCGACTCCGGCGCCGTCCGCCAAGTCAGCTATGAGAGTTCCGCCTCGGGCGACGCCCAGAGCGCGGAGCAATCGATCACCGCCGCGATTCGCGCGCTGGAAGCGTCGGGCGATCATGCCGTGGCCGGTTCGCAGGAAGCGGCGCGCCGGCAAATTGAACTGCGATTGCTGTATCTGGCCGCCGGACGGCGAGATGATTCGCTGAAGCCGATTCCCGGACTGACGTCCGCGGAACAAGAGTTCTGGTCGTCGCAACTTTTCGCGCTTTCAGCCTGGCTCGACGCGGAAAAAACGCCGGCCGCGGATCGTCGGGCGAACGAAGCGCTCGCGCATTTGGATCGCGCGCGAGGCAAGCTCGCGGAGATCGGCACGCTGCAAGTTCGCAGTCCGGAGTTCTGCACCCGCGTTGATGGTTTTGGCGCTTTCACGAAGTTCAAAGAAAACGTGTTCAAGCCGTCGCAAGAAGTTGTGCTGTATGTCGAGTTGGAGAATTTCCACTGCGACTCGACCGACGGCGGTTATCGCACGGCGCTGAGCAGCCGGTATCGCATTCTCGACAGCCAGGGTCGCCAGGTTACCGAGTATGAGTTCCCGGCGATTGAAGAGGTCTGCCAGAACCGCCGCCGGGACTACTACATTTCTTTCCGCGTGACGATGCCAGGGCGCGTGTACGACGGCCGCCACACGCTACAATTGACGGTCGAGGACACGCTCGGCAAAAAGGTCGGGCAGACTTCGATCGAATTCGCGATCAAAGAGTAAGCCGGCCGCCGCGATGCCCAGCGAACGCTATGACCTGATTGTCGCCGGCACAGGCGCCGTGGGGAGCGCCGCCCTCTGGCAGGCCGCGCAGCGCGGACTGCGCGTCCTTGGCATCGATCGCTTCCCGCCGGGGCATGATCGCGGCAGCTCGCACGGTCGCACGCGAATTATTCGCCAGGCCTACTTCGAGCACTCCGATTACGTGCCGTTGCTGTTGCGCGCCTATGAACTGTGGTACGAGTTGGAACACGCCCGCGGGGAGCAACTCTTGCGACAGACGGGCCTGCTGCAAGTTGGCCCGGCCGATGGCTTCGTCGTCAACGGCGTCGTCGACAGCGCCCAGCGACATGGATTGCAGGTGGAGACCTATTCCGCCGACGCCTGCCGTCAACGCTTTCCGGCGTTT
>JALHLM010000270.1:0-7191 GCA_022844585.1 Pirellulales bacterium
CCCGGCGCGGTAATTGGGTTGCGGAAGTGGCTGCCATTGACGCGTCGCGCTTTTGCGTCAGGCATGTTGTCGAGCTTCATGTCGGTTGGCGCGGTCCTGGCGCCCTTGGTCGCCGGCGCCCTGTTGGACTGGGGACATTTTACCTGGCGGCAGATCTTTCTCTGGCTGTCGTTGCCCGGCGTGACGTGGGCGTTGGTTTACTTCTTCTGGTATCGCGATTCCCCAGCGGAACACACGTCGGTCAATGACGGCGAGCGCGCGTTGATTGCTGCGGGCGGCGATGCGGAACCCAGTCACGCGTCGCGCGCCCCCTGGCTGCACTTGGCCCTCAGCGTACGGATGTGGCTAATCTGCGCGCAACATTTCTTTCGTGCGGCGGCACAGGTGTTTTTCGGGACGTGGTTTGCCACGTTTTTGCGCGAGAGCCCGGGGATTTCGGCGAAGCACGTTGCAGTGCTGGCGAGTCTGCCTCCTCTCGTGCTGATTCTCGGCGCGACGTGCGGCGGCATCGTGTCGGATTGGCTGCTGCAGCGCACCGGCAGTCGACGCGTCAGCCGCCAGGCCTTAGCGGTGGTGAATATGCTGCTCTGCGCGGCGATGTTCGTGGCCGCGGCCGTGAGCGACGATTCGCGGATTCGCATCGCGTTGATCTGCATAGGCTGTTTTTGGATGGCCATGGGAGGCGTCAGCTCGTATACCATCACCATGGACATGGGCGGACCCTACGTCGGAACGGTGTTTAGCGCCATGAACATGTGCGGCAGTTTCGGCGCCGCCGCGTTTCCGCTGTATGCCGGTTGGCTCGTCGATGTCACGCACAACTGGAACTACGTGCTGCTGTCAATCGCCGTCATTTACCTGGCCGCGGCCGCATGCTGGGCGTGTTTGAATCCCGAAGGATCACTGTTCGACGCGCCCAGCGCGAAGGACTTGAACGCATGAATCAAATCAATCCTCCCCAGGCGCGCTGCCGAGCGGCCGCGGCACGGCGCGGCATCACGCCGCCGGTCGGCATCTATCACCGCATGTGGGGCGCTGCAACGCACGATCGCGCCACGGGCGTACATCGACCGCTCTTGGCCACTGTCCTAGGTTTGGAAGTCTGCGACGGCCAGCCGCCATTGCGTCGCGTTATCGTGGGCATCGATCATTGCCTGATGTGGCACGACGACTTGGACCGGCTGCGCAATGAAGTCTGCCAACACGCTGGAGTCTCGCCGCAGGAACTGCACATTGCGTTTTCGCACACGCATGCCGCGGGGCTGATGGACCGCTCGCGCGCGCACTTGCCGGGCGGTGAGTTGATTGGACCGTACCTGGACCAACTCGCCCTCACGATCGCCGACGCGGTGCGAGAGGTCCTTGGCGGACTACACGAGGCGACCGTCCGCTATGGCGCGGGCCGATGCAACCTGGCGATGAACCGCGATCAATGGGATGCGGCGAGTAATCAATTCGTGTGCGGGCTCGACCCTGCTGCGCCGACCGATGACACGCTGCTCGTTGCCAGCGTAACTGCATTGGACGGCGAGCCCATCGCGACCGTCGTGAACTATGCGTGCCATCCGACGACACTGGCCTGGGAAAACACGTTGATCAGTTCCGATTACGTCGGCGCGTTGCGTGACATCGTCGAAAGCGCAACGCGTGGATCCTGCTTGTTCCTGCTGGGCGCTTGCGGGGATCTGGGGCCGCGCGAAGGTTTCGTCGGCGACACGAAGGTCGCCGATCGCCATGGAAGAGAGCTTGGTTATGCCGTCCTCTCCACGTTAGAATCGCTGTCGCCGCCGAGACAGTGTTACCAGTATCGCGGCCCAGTCGTTTCAGGGGCGACGCTCGGCGATTGGCGCTACGAACCACTGACCGCTGCGGCGGCATCGGCGAAGTCCACGTGGCTGCACCACGACTGGACGGTCGATATCCCGTATCTCAACGGCTTGCCGACGCTGGAACAAACTCGCCAAGAATTGGACCATTGGAGCACAGCGGAACGCCAGGCGCAACTAGCCGGCGAGGCAACTCAGGCCCGCGATTGTCGCGCGCAGGTGGAACGCATGCAGCGCCAGATGATCCGGATCGGCCAGCTTCCACCAGGCGACGCCTTTTCGCTGCCAATCTCACTTTGGAGACTGGGGGACGGCTACTGGCTGTTCCTCGAAGGGGAATACTACCAACAGCTCCAACGCGCGTTGCGAGCAGCGTTTCCCGGGCGACCGATCATCGTGGCGACCGTCGTCGACGGCTGGCGACCGGCCTATTTGCCCACGCGCGAAACCTATGGGCGCGGCATCTACCAAGAACAAGTCGCCATCCTGACGCCAGGCTGCCTGGAGATGGTCATTGACACCGTGACCGCACAGTTTGATGCTTGGGACACGTCAACAGCAAGCAACGCGACGGCGAACAACCGATGACGAACTGCGAAAAACCTCGTCACGAACTGGCCGGCGTCCTCCCGGTCTTCCAGACGCCGTACTACGCGGACGAGTCGATCGACTTTGAAACGCTGGAACGCGAGATCGACTGGCTGTTCGCTCAGGCCGTCGACGGTGTCGTGATGGCGATGGTCTCGGAGATACTGCGACTCGCCACGGACGAACGCTGTGCGTTGGCTGTCTCCGTCTGTCGCCTGGCTCGCGATCGCGGAGTCGTCGTCATCAGCGTGGGCGCGGAGTGTTCGCGTCTCGCGGAGTATTTTGCGTGCCATGCGGCCGATTGTGGCGCGCACGCCTTGATGGCGATTCCCCCGGTGGCCACGGCGCTGGACGACGAACAGGCGTTTCAATACTTCGCACGCATCGCCGCTTCGGTTGAGATCCCCCTCATCGTGCAGGACGCCAGCGGCTATGTTGGCCGGCCCTTGAGCATGTCGCTCTATCAACGACTGCTCGACGAATTCGGCCCGCGCATTTACTTCAAGCCTGAGGCGACGCCAATCGGTCCACGACTCACGGCCTTGCGCGAGGCCACGGCTGGCGCTGCGAAAGTCTTCGAAGGCACCGGAGGAATGGCCCTCGTCGACAGCTACCGGCGCGGCGTCGTGGGCACGATCCCCGGCGCGGATCTGGCTTGGGCCATTGTCGCGCTCTGGCAAGCGCTAAGGCGCGGCGACGACGCCCGGGCGTACCGCATTTCGTTGCCGCTCAGCTCGCTCATCTCCCTCCAAACGGGTCTGGATGCGTTCTTGGCGATCGAAAAGCACTTGCTCGTAAAGCAAGGCGTATTCAAGAATACCATCGTCCGCGGTCCCGTCAGTTTCCAACTCGACGACGAGACGCGCTCCGAGGTCGATCGACTGTTTGAGCTGCTGATGCAGTCCGTTGCGAATGAATCGTGCGGCGACTTTTCGCGTCAGGTCACTGATCAGAATTGATTCAATCCAAGTCCATGAAAATCACAAAAATCGAAACGCTCGTATGCCACGCGCGGATGCGCAATTGGGTGTTCGTCAAAGTTCTGACCGATCAGCCCGGCTTGTGGGGTTGGGGCGAGTCCACGCTGGAATGGCACACCCGGGCCGTCGTAGGCGCGATTGATGACCTTGCTCAGTTGCTGATCGGCGAAGATCCGCGCCGCATTGAGTACCTGTGGCAGATGATGTATCGGCAGCATTTCTGGCACGGCAACGGCATCGTCCGCGGCACCGCCATCAGCGGCATCGACGTGGCCCTGTGGGACATTCTCGGCAAGATACATGGCGTGCCGTGCCACCAACTGTGGGGCGGCCCGGTGCGCGACCAGATTCGCACCTATTGCCACCTCGGCGGCGGTCGCATGGAGGCCATGTACGAAACACGGCCGAGCGACGCCGCACGTTTCGCGGAGCTCGCGCTGCAAGCGGTTGCCGAAGGCTTTACGGCCATGAAATGTATGGCCGTGCCGGAGACGGCGCCGCTCGAAGGCCTTGCGCCAATTCGTTACGCCGAGGCCTGCGTGGCCGCGATGCGCGAGGCCGTTGGGCCGGCGATCGATCTGATGGTCGATTGCCATGCACGCCCCTCGCCGAGGATGGGCGTGCTGTTCGCGAAGGCCCTCGAGCCCTTCGGACTGTACTTTTTTGAAGAGCCGTGCTGGCCGGAGAGTGTCGACGGCATCGCTGAAGTGCAGCGGGCGGTCGCCACGCCGATTGCCACCGGCGAACGGCTCGTGAGCCAATATAGTTTTCGCGAGTTACTTGAAAAGCGGGCCTGCAGCGTGTTGCAACCAGATATCACACATTGCGGCGGCCTGAGCGAGGCGCGGCGCATTGCCGCCATGGCCGAGGCCTACCGCGTAGCCCTCGCACCGCACAACCCGCAGGGGCCGGTCAGCACGGCCGCGAGTCTGGAATTCGGTTTCGCCACGCCCAGCTACATCATTTGCGAAACCGTACACCTGGACGTGCCGTGGCGACAAGATATCGTCGATGAAGGCTTCCAGATCGAGCCCCTCGGACGCATTGTCCGCCCCAGCGCGCGGCCAGGCCTGGGCATCGAAATCAACGAGACCGAGGTACGCAAGCATCCGTTCGAGCAAGAGTTATTGCAACGCTCCTTCTACGCCGACGGTGCGGTGGGAGATTGGTAAGCAAGCGCTCGAAGGATGGCAAACTACGACCTGCGACAGCTCGGGACTTTCGGACATCGCGTCAAAACAAAGTCGTCGTTTCACGCCTTATGCAACGACTTAACGTCGCACGGCCCGCGCATATTGCACCGGCAGCATCTGCCAGGCATCCGTCACGCCGAGTTTGACGGCCGCGTGATAAGGCCAGTACGGATCGCGCAGCATCTCGCGCGCGAGCAGCACCATGTCCGCCTGTTCATTGCGGATGGCGTCATCGGCTTGCTGCGGATCGGTGATCATCCATCCCGCCGCCGTGGCGATGTTGGCTTCGCGACGAATGCGGCCGGCCAGCGGAATCATAAAGCCTGGCGCCCAAGGGATGTGGGAGATATCTGGCGTGACGAAGCCTTGGCTGACGTCGAGCAAGTCCAGTCCCGCGGCCTTGAAGCGGCGCGCGGTTTCGATCGACTCGTCGACCGTCACGCCGCCGTCGATCCAATCGGTCACCGACAACCTCGCCGTCAACGGCAATCGCTCAGGCCAGACTTCGCGGACCGCGTTCAACGTTTCCAGCATGAAGCGAATGCGGTTGTCGAAGCTTCCGCCGTATTGATCGGTGCGCTGATTGGCCAGCGGCGAATAAAATTCGTGCGCGAGATAGCCGTGCGCGAAGTGCAGCTCGAGCCACTCATAGCCCGCGGCCAAGGCGCGCTTTGCGGCCGCGACGAAGTTTTGCTGCACGCGCTCGATATCCTGGAGCGACATCTCGCGCGGCACCTTCGGCAGATTGCCGCCAAAGGCGATGGCCGACGGCGCGATCGTGTCCCAGCCGCCCTCGCCGGTTTCGATGTGATTGTCGCCCTCCCAGGGGCGCCGCGCGCTGGCCTTGCGACCAGCGTGCGCAATCTGGATGCCGGGAACTGCTCCGTGTTCTTTCAGAAAGCGGCCGATCTTCGCAAACGGCTCCACGTGGGCATCCAGATAGATGCCACTATCCGCAGGGCTAATGCGGCCCTCCGGGGACACGGCCGTGGCCTCGACGACGACCAGGCCGGCGCCGCCGACGGCTCGGGAACCGAGATGCACAAAGTGCCAATCGTTCGGAAAGCCGTCCTCCGACGAGTACTGGCACATCGGGGAGACCGCGATGCGATTCCGTAGCTCCACGTCCTTCACGCGAAACGGGTCGAACAATCCGCTCATTGCAATGGCTTCCTCTCATCGTGCTGTGGAATCAGCGAGCCGCCCGGCCACCAAGCCTTGATCGCCAGCCAATGATAGAGGAGACACGATTGCCGGCAAGGAGTGGCGATGATTGCAGGTCCTCGCGGCTCGGGAGTACAATGGACCTCGCTTTCGCCGCCGATCCGCCGAGAATGTGAACATGATGTTGCGGAGTTTCCTGCTGCTGGCCTTGATCGCCGCGCCGTGCCCGGCCACGGCCGACGAGGTGCGGTTCAATCGCGACGTGCGGCCCATCCTTTCCGAACACTGCTGGCAGTGTCACGGCCCGGACGAGGCAAACCGGCAGGGGGATCTCCGGCTCGACGAACGCGGCCCGGCGATACTCGATCAGGGCAACGGCGCGGCCATTGTGGCGGGCGACGCGGGGAACAGTCTGCTGATGCGGCGCGTGACCAGTGACGACGACAGTGAGCGCATGCCGCCCGTCGATCACGGGCCGCCGCTCGTTGAGAAAGAAATCGATACGCTCAGGCGTTGGATCGACGAAGGCGCGCACTACGAGGGGCATTGGGCGTTCCTGCCGATCACGAATCCAGCGCCGCCTGCGATCGAACCGGACGAAACGGCGCGCAATCCGATCGATCACTTTGTCTTGAAACGGCTGCGCGAGAACGGCCTGCGAGCCTCTCCGGAAGCGGACAAGCGCACGCTCTTGCGGCGCGTATATCTTGACCTCATCGGCTTGCCGCCGACGCCCGAGGAGGCCGACGCGTTCGAGCAAGACACGCGCCCCGAGGCTTACGAGGAAGTCGTTGAACGGCTGCTATGTAGCCCACACTACGGCGAGCGTTGGGGCCGACATTGGTTGGATCAGGCGCGCTACGCGGACTCGAACGGGTATACGATCGACGCGGTTCGCGTGATGTGGCCGTATCGCGATTGGGTGATTCGCGCGCTCAACGCGGACATGCCCTTCGATCAGTTCACGATCGAGCAATTGGCCGGCGATCTTCTGCCCGACGCGACGCGCGAACAGCGGATCGCCACGGGTTTTCATCGTAACACGCTCATCAACCAAGAAGGGGGCGTGGACGACGAGCAGTTTCGCATCGAAACGGTGATGGACCGCGTGGCCACGACCGGCGCCGTCTGGCTTGGCCTCACCGTCGGTTGCGCGCAGTGCCATACGCACAAGTATGATCCGATCAGCCATCGCGAGTACTACCAATTCTTCGCGTTCTTCAACAACTGCGCAGATGTCAACAACGTCGGGCCGACCGTCGACGTCCATGAAGGGGAATTGTTTCTGCCGGAGGAATCGACACAACTCCACGATGATTTGAATGACGGCCTCGCGCGGGTGGAGCAACTCATCGCCGAACGCCCGGCGCGTCGCGCGACTTGGGAACACGAGTTGTCGTCGAAGCTAGAAGCAGCCGCTTTAACTCCCCCGCCAGCGTG
>JALHLM010000270.1:7201-8008 GCA_022844585.1 Pirellulales bacterium
GCCAATTCGCTCTGCCACGGCCGAAGCCGCGACGTTTACGATCTTGGAAGATCATTCCGTGTTGGCGACGCCGGGAATTCCCCGCGAGACGTACATCATCGACGCCACGCCGCTGGCCGCAGGCACAAGGGTCGGTTCTCTGAGACTGCGATTCATTCCGCACGATTCGCTGCCGAAGTTGGGACCTGGCCTGGCGACCAACGGCAACCTGGTGCTGAGCGCGGTGGAAGTCTATCTCGGCGAAGAGCGACTGCCGCTTGTCGCCGCCAGCGCCGATCATGCGCAGAAGGATTACCCGGTGGATTCGCTGATCGACGACGATCCTGGCACCGGCTGGGCCATCAACGTCGAGCCGGGCTCGACGGCGCAAATGAACGCCGAGCATACCGTCATTCTGACGCTAGGCAGCCAAGTGGATCTCGGCGATCGCCCGTTGCGGTTTGTGCTCAAACACGAATTGAACAACGACTTCAACGTCGGTCGCGTGCAGTTCTCGGTCGCGGAAGAAGTCGTCGATCCGTTGACCGATCCGGTATTCGTCGCGGCGCTGAAGATCACTGACGCCGAACGCAGTGTCGAGCAGCGCAAGCTCGTCGAAGGAACATTCGACGCCGCCGATCAGGAACTCAAGGACGCTCGCGCGCAATTGGAGTCGGTCCGCGTGCAATTGGGACTCGGGCCGACGGTCAAGACGATGAGTCTGCAGGAAGTGTCGCCGCCCAGGAGCACGTTTCTGCTGAAGCGAGGGGATTTCCTGCAGCCGGACAAAGAAGCGGGACCGCTTACGGCTGGAGTTCCCGCAGCATT
>JALHLM010000271.1 GCA_022844585.1 Pirellulales bacterium
ACCCCCACCCCCCGGGGTGGGGGGGGGGAGTGTGATTCACCGCGCAATAGCGCGCGGCGGCGCGGCGTCTCCACCCCCTCGCGGCCGCTTCGGGTGGGTGTGATGAGCGCGGACTAGTTTGCTTCCACGGCCCACGCTTCCACGCCGGAAGCCGTCGCGATCACCAGCGCCGGTTTGCCGTCGATTTCCGTGGCTGCCAGGCCAGCTAGCGCGGCCCCGTGGTGGAAGCGGTCGAGCACCTGGCCGTCGCGGCCGATCAGTTGAATCGAGCCGTCGGCGCCGGCGATGATCCATTGCGACTCTTCGCCCGGCAGGATTTTTCCTGAAGTGACCGCGTCGATCGGGTGGCGCTGCCAACCGAATGGCAACGGCAGCTCCCACTGCGCAGTGAAGTCCGGCGCGATGCCGACGAGTGATTCGTGATTCGCCTGGTCGCGGGCGATCGCGCAGATTTCCACGTTCCCATCGCCGTTCAAGTCGGCCGTGAAGACCGCGTGGAGATACCGCGTGCCGACCGAGTGATGCTCGCTCGGTTGCCCGTCGTGGGCGAGCGTGATGAGCGTTCCCTGGCGGTTGGTGGCCAGCAGCGATCGCTGACCGGATGCATCCGGCGAAGTCACCGCCAAACGGTAAACCAATTCCAGCGATTCATTGTTCCAGGCCCGCGTGCCGTCGAGGGCCACATTGTGGACTCCGCCCGCGCCCCAGAATGCAACGTTCAACTCGGGCTTTCCGTCGGCGTTCAGATCGCCGAATTGCACGTCGGTCAGGCCGTCGGACTTGCCACCTTCGAGTGACGGATAGCTGAACTTGGGTTTCCAGGCACTGTCGAATACATGCGCCTGTTGCTGCGCACTGGCCGAGCCGGCGAAGACGCGCTGGACGGAGTTATCGACGGCCGTGCGCAGATAGCGCACCACGGCTTCCTCGGGCAGTTCCAGCAAGTGGCGTTCGACCAATTCTCCCTTAGCATCGAGTTCAACCACCTGGCGCCAACCGTCGAGGGCGTAGATCTTCGCCGGTGCGTCGCCGTCGCGGGTGACGAGCACGTTGCCCGGCTCCTTGACCGCCTTTGCGGTCCAGAGCTTCGTCAACTTGACCGTTTGCGGTTCCGAGCGCGGGGCGATCTCTGCGTCGGGCAATTCCTGCGTCGCGCTTTCCGAACCGCTCGAAGCCGCCTGGGCCTTTTGATATTCGGCCATTTGCGTTTCGTAACGCTTCTGCACTTCGCCGAACGTATCCTGGCCGGCCAGCAATTTCTGCAGCGACTGCGACAACTCTTCCGCGAGGTTCGAATTCAAGCCCGCGTGGTAATCCTGCACGCGGCCGTCCGGTCCGAGAACATAAAGGGCCGGCGCGCCGGGGATTTCGAAGGCGTTCTCAAAACACTTGTCGACGTCGCGGACGATCGGCAGTTTGACTTGCCAACCTTGCAGCACCTTTTGCAACTCCAGGTTGCCCCCTTCGGGATCGGCGATGCTCACCGCGAAGAACTGCACGCGATCGTCTTGCGCGTATTCCTCGAAGACGCGTTGCACGAGCGGCATCGTCGCCTGGCAGGGCTCGCAGGTGGTGAACCAGAAATCGAGCACGGCGATTTTGCCGGCCAGCGATTCCTTGGTCACGCGACGCCCATCGAGCGTGTAGAAGGCGAACTCCGGCGACGGCTTGCCCAACAATGGCGAAGGCGGCTCCGGCCGCGGCATTTCGATGTGACTGACGAAGGAATCAACGAGCTTCGCCCCCTCGGGCGTCTCGAACTGGAACGCGACGGCGTCGATCGGCGCGTTCACCTGCGCGCCGGCGAAATCGGCGACCAACGTCAGGTTGCTCACCGCGCCGGCCTGGCTCATCTGCTTCGCCAGTTCGGTCACCGGATATTCCAGCCGGCGCAGCACGTGACTCTTCTGATCGATCCACATGGTCAACTGGCCGTCGGTGCGCTCGATCACCACGCGATCGCAAGGCTCGCCGTCGATCTCGCCCGGGGACATCAGCCGCGGCGGCGCGGAACCGAGTTCCACGAGTTGTTCGACGGCCTTGTCGTTGAGCAAGAACGCAAGTTGCGGCGACGACCCGGCCAGTCCGCCGGTCAGCACGCCGTTGAGCAATTCATGGCGATAGATTTCTTCCAGGGTCAATGTCGCGGGGGCGTCGACCTCCAGCACTTCGCCGGCGAGATCGGCGATCGTGGCACGGAATTTTTCGCCGTCACTGACAACGAGCGCCTGGTAGAGATTCAACCGCAGCTTGTTCGGTTTTTCCAGCGTGACGGCGAAATCGACCGCCTCGTCGACCTTGCGCTCGCCCTGCTGGTAGAGCAGGCGCACCGTCCCGCTGTCGGCGTACGTCTTGGCGTCGCGGTACGTGGCCGCCAGTTGATTTAACACCGCCTGGGCCTTGATCACTTCCGGCGACTGCGCCGGCTCGCCTTTTTTGGCGGCCGCGGTCACGCCCGCCTTGGCGATTTCAAGATCGCGCGGGGCCGCGTCGTTGCAACCGGTGAAAGCGAGCGGAACCAGCGCGAAGAGTCCGCAAAACAGCGCGCCGCAAAGGCCGCGGCGATGATAGCATGCCAGCATAGGAAGATCCTTTTCCAAAGTCCGATCCGTCGGGCCGGCATTATGCGACACAGGCCCCGATGGGTAAAGCTCGGATTGGGGACGGCGGCCGCGTCCGACACAGCGACCGCTCGCCGGGGCCGGAAAAAGAGCGATAATCGAAAACTATGAACGACTGGCAACCCTTCCGCGACTTGTTTCCCACCGCCGCGCTGCCTCCGCTCGATTTTGGCGACCCGGCTGGCGAGGAAAACGCGCTCGCAACCGGCGTCGGCATTGTGCCGCTCGTGGATCGCGCGCAGATTGCGCTGCGCGGCGCAGACCGGGCGTCGTTTCTCCACAACCTCTGCACCAACGACATCCGCCGGCTTGTGCCCGGGCAAGGTTGCGAGGCGTTCTTGCTTAACGCGCCCGGAAAGGTGCTGGCACATGTGCATGTCTTCGTCGAGGAAGAACAGTTAGTCCTCGACACCGTGCCGGGCCAGCGGGAGTTCCTGCTGCGCCACCTGGATCGGTATTTGATTCGCGAGAAGGTGGAATTGGTTCCGCTACTAGATCGGCATGATTTACTGCTGTCCGGCCCGAAGGCGGCGGAATTGCTGGCGCGAATGGGCGTTGAGCCGGCGCCGAGAGAACATTGCAATCACGTGGAGTCGCGTATCGCGGAACATCCGGTCGCGATCCGGCGCGTGGATCTCTCCGGCGCCGAGTCGTACTTGATCACGACGGAAACGGCGGACGTCGGCCCAGCTTGGAAAGCGTTGTGCCAGGCAGGCGCGACGCCCTGCGGGATGTCCGCCTTCACCGCGGCGCGGATTGCGGCCGGTGCGCCGCACTTCGGAATCGACATCACCGACGCGAACCTGCCGCAAGAAATCGGCCGCGATCGGCAAGCGATCAGCTTCACGAAAGGCTGCTACATCGGCCAGGAAACGGTGGCACGGATCGATGCGCTTGGCCATGTAAATCGACTGCTCGTCGGCTTACGCGGAACCGGCGAGAGCGCCTTTCCCGCCGGCATGGAGCTGCATGCCGAAGATGGCAAGGCGGTCGGCGCCGTCACGAGCACCGCGTATTCCCATCGCCTGCAACAGCCCATCGCCTTGGGCTACGTGCGCCGAGCGCAAGCGACGCCGGGCACGAAGCTGACTTCGCCATCTGGCCCGGTCGAGGTCGTAGCGCTGCCGATGCAAGCATCTTAAAGATGCGTTTACTCCGCGTGGGGACGCTGCGCCACCGCAATCGGCGCAGGCAACGCCGCGAGCCACGTCTGCACGCGCTCTAGCACCGGCGCGTCCGGCGGGAAACAAGCGACGAGTGATGTGCGCTCGGCATGCGCGAGATCATCGCGAAGCAACTGCAAGCGCAACACTAATTGTGCGAGCGCCGTCTGTTGCTCGGGCTCATCAAGTGGTCGCGAGCGTAACTCCACTTGCGTGCCGGTTCGTTCGCGGCGCATCCCGATCAGCCGCCGCTCTTGCGCCTTCCAAAGTTCCCCGGCCGCGTACGCCCGGCGCAGTTCGTTCGAAGCGTTGAAGTGATATGCGGGGTCCGCCCCGAAGAAGACGCTCGCGCAGCCGTTGCGGCGAAACCCGACGATGACCGACTCCGATTCGCTCGCGGTGCGCAACTCAACGCGCTCCACGAGCGCCGTCGCCTCGCGCATCAAATCTTCACGGTCCTGCTCGTCACGCGCCATAGACGGAATTGTCCAACGACCGCCCGATCCCGCCTAGACCCGCTGCAATGAATTGCATGTTCGCGTTTTCGCGATGAAGAATGGTGAACACCTTTTGAATCGCGAAAACGCGAAAGGGCGAAAACGCGAAGTGGGAAAGGCTGGGAACGGACATTGGGTGGCTGACATTCAACGCCAACTTGCCTCCCCCGTCCGTGTCTCCGTGCCTCCGTGGTGAATTCTCCGGCACAGCGCTAGTCGCGGAAGAAGATCGCAATCGCGTCCAGTGCCCGGACCGCGACGCCGGGGCTGCGGACTTCTTCGCCGTCGGCGCATTCTTGCCAGAGTCGGAGGGCGTAGCGAACATAGTGCTCGCGATAGATTTCGACGTCGGCGCGGCCGAGGCAATTCACTGTGTGCGGCCAAAGATGGGCCAGGCGGTCGAAGGCTTCCGGTTTGCCCGCGATCGCTTCGAACACCGTGTCGTCGAGCAGTTCCAACTGTTCCTGCGATTGTGGATGCTGAGCGCCGAGCGTGTCGGCCGGGGCGCTCGCCAGTTCCAGCAACGTCGCTTCCGCCACGGCGGCCGACCAACGATTCGCAGCTCGGTCGTGGGCCGCATCAGCGCGCCGTTCCATGGGAATCGTGGCCGACGGTTCCGGTTCTTTGGTCACGATCGTTTCGCGCGCCCGCTCCTCGGGGAAGGTGGGCATCGTGTCACTGGCGGCGGAAAATGTTGACGAATCTTCCAGGACGCTGCCGTTCCCGGCCAGTTCTTCCAGCAACTGGTCACCGAGGCGATCGAGGTCTTGCCCTGTCACATCGCCCAAACGGCCGACGCGCGAGGAGAAGAACGACGTCTTGCCGGCGGCAAGCGCGCAGGACACGAAGCCTGGCCAGCCGCTCGTCACCGACAGACCCGGCGTGCGTTCGGCGCTCAGGTCGAGCAGTTCGATATCATGCTGCCGCAACACGCGGCGTTGTTCCGGCTGGTGAACCGGCACGCAATTGATTTTGTAGGGTCGACGCGGCGAATATTTGAGGCCCGTCGTGAACGACAGCTCCGTCCGGCAACTCGGCGGCACGCAGTTGATCAGGCCGGCCAGCAAGCAAGCCGGCTGTGCGTGACCGACGATCGCAAACGGTTTTCCGGCGATCAAGTGGCTCAACAGCCGCGCGACCCAGGCGGGGCCGGGATCGGACTGGAGTTGCAGGAACACCGATTGATCGACGGCCGCGGCGCGGCCCGGCAGCCGAAAGGCGTCCAGTTCCTTGGGTAACTCGTCGTAGATCCGCAGCGAGCCTTGCGCCAAAGCGGCGGTCAGCACGGCGAAGGGATTGTTGCCGAAACGGGCCAGCGAATCCGGACCGACCACCAGGCACTGCGTGTAGACTTGCGCGCCGCGACGGCCGCTGTATTCGCCGCCGGCCGGCTCGGTCTTTGAGATGCAAAACGCGCCGCTCGGCAGTTGGAAGAAGTTGACGCTGACCGCGTCGGCGCCGTCCTCGTAGAGCGAATCGTGCGAGGGACCCCACACGCTGATCTCGCGCGCGTCTTCGTCGCAGATGCCGGGACTGCGGGCCACCAACTGGTAGCCCGCGGCACGGTCGGTCCGCGCCGAAGTGAAAACGGCTTGTTCGATCAACATGCCAGGAGTCTCAAGACTTGATGCGCCCAATCAACCACTCGAACGGCTCGATGATGCCGCGCGGTTCGACGCGCAACGGCACCCGAACTCGACCGAGCTTGGGCACATTTCGATACGCGCAGGAACCGGCCACACCGGAGGCAAAGAACTGTACCTCACGGAAGCGTTCCTGGCAGAGCCGGTAAAGGCCCGAGGCATGACTTGCGGCGAAAGCGGCGGGGTCAATAAAGCAATCTTCCCGTTCATCCGCTTTGGAGAAAATAAGCGCGATGGGACGGCTGGGCCAACCGGTCTTGGGGTCCTCATCCAGTTCGATCAGGTAGCTGAGCAGCTTCATCGCGAAGTAGTCCTGCTCCAGCGTGCCGGAACCGAGCTGCGAGGCGTCCACCAAGAGCAAGACGCCGCCACATTGGCTCAGTAGCGACCGGATGACCTGGTACGAGCGCGGATGTTCGATTTCTTCCAACAGCGCTTCGCCCGCCATATCCGGCATGATCAAATCGACGGGATGGCGCTGTTTTTGTGCGCGTACCTGGGCGTGAACCCAGTTCCAGCGATCCGGCTCATTCGGCGTTTTGTCCGGAAACTCGCCGCGCGAGAGCGCCGCCGTCGTGATTTGTTGCAGCGTGATCGAGAACGCCCCGCGCGCCAGCAACTGCAGCCGGTCCGGCATCCGCGAGAGCATGTCCATCAACATGCCCAGGTAAACCGTTTTGCCGACGCCGCTGGTGCCGATCGCGGCGACCATGCGGGGACGCACTTTTTGCGTATTCGCCTGGTGCGCCAAGGCCATCGGCGCGCAGCAATGACGGCACAGCTCGGCGTCGAAGGTGTTGCCGCCCCCGCAGATGTAGCAGGGGACCTGGACGGCATAACTCGCCAGGCGGTAGGAGTCGAGGTGTAGCGTGCCTTCTTTGATCATGCTCCGGCCTCCTGAAGTTCGGCTTCCGGCTCGGCTGCTTCGCCGTTGTCGCTGAACGACACGTCGCATGCGCCCAAGGCGCAGCGAAAGCCGACGTTGTATCTGCGGGCGACGGGGTTTTCGCCGCTCTGGAATTGGCTCGTCGCCTGATTGTCAAAGTAGGTATCGAAGGCACCGCCGCGGACGCTCTTCATCGGGTTCGGCAGCACCAACTCCGGTCGGCCGTAGCCGCCGGCGCCGAAGTTACTCGCCGTCCATTCCCAGACGTTGCCGACCAATTGGTAGACGCCGCCGACGCTGACGCCGGAGCCAAACTCCGTCACCGAGACGATGCGACCCGGTCCGGAGCCCCAGATGTTGGCGCGCTCGCGGTCCATGTTGTCGCCCCAAGGATAGCGGCGCTGCATCCGGCTGCCCGGTCCCAACGGGACCGGCCAGCAAGCCGCTTTGACCCACTCGGCGTCGGTCGGCAACCGTTTGCCGACCCAGCGGGCGTAGGCCATGGCCTCGTACCAACTGACGCCGATCACGGGTTGATCTTCGGTCCCTTCGTGGTAGCGCCCATGCCGCCAGTAGCGCGGTCCCAAAGAGCCGGTTTGATCGACGAAATCGATCACGGCCGGCAGAATCTTGGCGTCCCAGAGGGCCATCTGCTCATAGCCGCCGGCCATCACGAATTCGAGAAACTGCCGGTTCGTGACCGAATAGCGATCCAGGTAATAGGCGTCAACACGATAGACGGACTTGTGCGCGTCGTCTTCGTCTTCTTTGTGATTGATGGAGTGTTCGTCCCAAGGGCCGAGCTCCACCTCGCCCGCCGGCACAAACGCCATTTGTTCGGTGAGTTCGTCGCGCGTGCGGTCGCGATGTGCCGCCGACAGGTTCGCCACGACCTGCGGCCGCAGCATGAGGGCATAGCGCCCTTGCGCGAGCATTTGCTCGACAAGTCCCTCGGTATCTTCCGGCGCCACGGGGGCTCGGGGCTGCTGGTGCGCCGCTGCCGGCGCGGCAGGCGCTGCCACGGCGGGCGCGGGAGCCGCACGGCTCGTGCGCCAGCCGAGGATCCAGAGGGCGCCCAGCGCGAAGCTCACCGCCCCGATCCCGAAGATCGGCAGACTGTTCCACCAACCGCCAAAAACGAGACACGCGCCGCCGACGCCGGCCGATAGCCAGGCCCAGCGATGCCGCGGCACGGAT
>JALHLM010000272.1 GCA_022844585.1 Pirellulales bacterium
CTCCGCCGCCTGAGGGTAAAAGACGTGGGCCTTGCCGAAGCTCAGGTCAAAGGTTTGAAAGCGATCCGGATGCTTATGCAGCAGATAGCTGAGATCGGTGGCCGACTCCCGGCGCGTGGCAATGGTCAGTAACATGCATAGAATCGTGTGAGTGAATCGACGTGGGCAACCCAGTCTAGCAAACGGGGCTCTCGCCTGGCGACGAGAGCCCCGAAGATCACCTTATCAAAGGTCTCTAAAAGTAGTGGTCGCGGTTGACGCCGTCAAAAGCGGCCTGAATCGAGGCAGCACCGTTTGAAGCGCTGCCCGCTGCCGCAGGGGCAGAGGTCATTGCGGCCCAGCTTCTCTTCGAGCAGCTTGTCGCCACGCACGATGCGCGTGCCGCGCATGACTTTGGTCTCCGACGGGTAGCCCCGCCGTCGCTTGCTCATCGGCCTGAAAGGATTGCTCGTCGTCGAAATGTCGGCGCATGGTACACCTCCCCAGAAAAAGCAAGGCACCCCCTCTCGCTAGCGGACACCAGCGGTGAGGGATGGTTCACGGTTCGACATGGACCGCACTGGTCTAAGCTCGGTGAATGGGGTCCGCGGCCTGTAGCAATGATGCAACTGCCGATGTCTCAAGCCACCACGACGGCTAATTGCCTGCCTTTTGAATTGTTTGCTGGCCGGGAGCTGCTCACTTCGGTGGTGCCAACATGCGACGGCGAGTGACAATGCCGGCGGCAGCGAGTAACGTGGCCAGGATCAGTGTGGACGGTTCGGGAACTGCCGTGAGCGTCACTTCGCCCGTTGAGTAGAGGCGGCTAGTGTCCCACTGGTAGTCGCTCACGACGTGAAACTTAGTTGAAATCGGCATCGATTAAGTCCTGATCGCGAAAAACCCAGCCACTGAAGTCGGTCGGAAAATCGGGCCGTGAAACGACACCGAAGTAGACGCCTCTCAAATCATGTGATTGATAACTTTGAGTGGAATACAACTGCTCCTTCGTAAAGCTGAATGCGGTCAGGTCTGACAGCACCGCTCCCTGGACGATTGCGCCATCGAGATTAGCACCAGCAAGTGTGGCTTGTCGCAACCGCACACCTTGGAGATTGGCGTTATCAAATCGAGCGCCGGTCAGATCCAGCTTTTCCATATTTGCTCCAGCGAGATTCGCGCCGACAAACCGTGCTCCGGCCGCGCCCGCTGCGGTGGAAAAGAAAACTGCGCCCGTCAGATTCGCGCCTGTAAAGTCAGTGTCTACCAGCGTCGCACCGGAAAACACGACGCCCGAAAGGTTCTGATTTCGAAAGTCCCAGGCACTAAGTCTCACTTCCGCCGCGTCCGGTGCGCCGCTTGATCGCGCTTCTGCTGATTGCGGACCACTTTCGCGGCGCGTTGCGCTTGCTTGCGAGCCGTCGGCGGGCGGCCGGCGTGGCCGGGTTGTTCGCCGTGTTCTTCGTCGATGCTGCCCGGCGGTAAACCGAGTTCAAAGATGGTGACTTCGCGTTTCGCGCGCTGGCCGACGCGGAGCGGCATCACCGCCGCACCGATGCCGGCACCGACGTAGACCGCGCCGGAAGGCGGTCCAGTTTGCCGCGTGCCGTACAGGCCATGCACGTAGCGATGGCCAATCACGCAACCGAAGATCATTTCGTTCAGCCCGGCGACCGTCACCTGGCCGGCGTGCGTATGTCCGGAAAGCACCAGCGGTACGCCGTGCTCCCAGAGCGACTCCGCTTCCTCGGCGATGTGCGACAGGGCAATCGCGGGCAGATCGTGATGCAGGCCGCGAACCGCTTTCTTGACGTCGGCGTGGCCGGTGTACGCGTCGTCGACGCCGACGATTTGCACTTTCTGCCCGGCGATCTCCACGACGGTATGGGCGTTGTCCAACACTTCGATGTTGGCCTTGCGCAGCACCTGGCGGATTTCCCGGGAGCCGGACCAATGATCGTGGTTGCCAAGCGTGGCGTAAACGGGTCCCTCGAAGCGCGCGAGGACTTCGCGCAATTCGTCGAGATACCTTTGCCCGTGGCAAACGAAATCGCCGGTCAGCGCGATCAAATCCGGTTTGGCGGCGTTGGCAAGGGCGGCGGCCTCGAACTGGACGCGCATTGGCGTCACGCGGCCGACGTGCAGATCGGTGACATGCACGATCCGCAGCGGCCGCTCCAACTGCGTGGCATGGACGGCGTGCCCGGCGAAGCGGCGGACGGCGATCGATGAGCGGAGCGGGAGCAACTCGCGCAGCAATTCCCAGGGAGGTCGCAGCCCGGTTGAGCGTGAAAGGCGGTCCGGCATAAAGGTGTGCGTCAAAGCGGCGGGCGGCGGCCGCGGGAGTTCGTAATGATCGTTGCGGCCGCAAATTGGCTCGCTCTTGAATTTTACGTCGATTCTGCGGGCTGGTACACCGAACGTGGGATGTTTTTAACCGCGCCGATTTTGGCGGCTTTCTTCAGGATCAACAGCCGTTGCACTCCGCGTGCCAATCGTGGGGGCGGCTTCTGCTTTGGGCGGGGATCGGCGATAGTAAATGCATGCCTCCTTTCAAGCCTTTGCAAATTGGTCCGGTGGCGATTGGCTTTCCGGTCGTACAGGCTGCGCTCAGCGGGTACAGCGACTGGGCGATGCGCGTGATCGCGCGGCGGTTGGGGGCTCCCTATACGTTATGCGAAGTAGTGCTGGACCGGATTGTGATCCAGGCGGGGAAAAAGACACGGCTGAAACGGCTCCGCGTCACGGCGGACGAGCAACCGGTCGGCGGGCAACTCATGGGGAGCGACCCGGTGGAGTTCGGACGGGCGGCGCGGGAACTGGCGCTGGTGGGCTTCCGCGTGATCGACATTAATTTCGGTTGCCCCGTGAAGAAGGTGCTCGGAAGGTGCCGGGGCGGTTATCACTTGAGCCGCCCGGATGTGGCGCTGGAGATTGTCTCGCGGGTGCGCGAAGCGGTGCCGCCGGAGATTCCCGTCACCGTGAAAATGCGGCGCGGCATTGATGATACGGCCGAAAGCCGGGACAAGTTCTTCGAGATCTTCGACGGCGCGTTCGCGCGCGGCATCGCGGCGGCCACGGTGCATGGTCGCACGGTCGAACAGCGTTATGTAGGCCCAAGCCGCTGGTCGTTTCTGAGCGAAGTAAAACGGCACGCCGGCGATCGCGTCATCTTGGGGAGCGGCGATCTATTCACCGCGGCCGATTGCCTGAACATGCTGCGCGAGACCGGCGTTGACGGCGTGACCGCGGCGCGCGGGGCGATCGGCAATCCTTGGATTTTTCGCGAAGCGCAGGCGCTCGCGGCGGGAGAACCGTTGCCGCCGCCGCCGACATTGTTTGAGCAACGCGCGGTGATCGAAGAGCACTACCGGCTGGCCGAGCAAATCTACGGGCTGGAACCGTGCTGCCGGCAGATGCGCAAGTTCGGCATCAAGTACTCGCAATTGCATCCAGAACCCTTGGCCGTTCGCGAGGCGTTCATCAGCGTGCGGCAACCCGGCGAATGGCAGCAGGTACTGGACCGCTGGTACGCCGAAGACCTGCCAGGACGCCATCCCTCCGTGGCGGAACAAGCGGATACGGTCGAAACGGATTGCGGTGTGAGTTGAGGAGGAAAGTAGGTGAAGTAGTTAGTTGGTGAAGCAGGTAGTAGGCGGAGTTAATGCAGTAGATTCACTGAAAACTGAACACTGAAAACTTCAAACTCCCGCTCAAACATTTCCCGGCCGCAGAAACTTCTGATATGCCGCGACCGCGAGCTCATCACAACGCTCATTTTCCGGATGTCCGCTGTGGCCGCGGACGTGAGTGAAGCGGATGTTGTGCTTCGCGCAAAGCTCGTCAAGTTTGCGCCAGAGTTCTTCGTTTTTGACTTCGGCCCACTTCGATCCTTCACGGCGTCGCCAGCCGTTGGCCTTCCACTTGGCAAGCCATTCGCTAAGTCCCTTGCCGACATATTGGCTGTCGACGATCAGTTCCACGTCGGACGGTTGCTTGAGCGCCCCGAGCCCCTCGATCACGGCGGTAAGCTCCATGCGGTTGTTCGTCGTTTCCAGGACACCGCCGGAGCGCTCCATTTCTTTGCCGGAGGCCGGATGACGAAGAACGAATGCCCAGCCGCCGGGACCGGGATTGCCGCTACACGCGCCGTCGGCGAAGAGTTGAACCTTGGGGAGATCAGGCATGGATGGGTGTATGGATTTCTGTAGCCGGCCTCTGTGAGGCCGGGGGGTGGTCGAGGAATGAATAATAAACGTCGGTTGTCGACGGTGCGGCCGAGGTCACAGGCCTCGGCTACAGAGGGTTGGTTGCATTAAAGGTTGGCGCCGGCGGCGAGCGTGGCGGCAGGGTGTTCTTGTTCGAGGCGGGCTGTGGATCGGGCGAGGTCGTTGGCGGCTTCGATGAGCGTGCCTTGAAGGTTGGAGACGTCGTTGAGTTGGTACGGAACGCGGACCGTGAACGTGCTGCCTTTGCCGAGCTCGCTTTCGAGTTCGACTTCACCGCCCAGTAAGCGACAGAGCTCCTTGACGATCGAAAGCCCCAGCCCGGTGCCGGAATGTTCGCGCGTCATGGCGTCGCCGGTGGGCGATGCGGAACTGCCTTGGCGGAATTTTTCAAAGATCGTGGTTTGATCTTCCGGCGCGATGCCGACGCCAGTATCGGCCACCTGCACGACCAGTTCGTTTCCTTCTTGCGCGGCGGAACAGGTGATGCGTCCGCCTTCGGGCGTGAACTTGATGGCGTTCGACAACAGGTTGTTGAAGATCTGCTGGATCTTCGCCTGATCTTGATACAGTTCGGGCAACTCCGCCTGGATGTGTAAGTCGAGATCGATGTTTTTCTTTTCGGTCAGCGGCCGGGCCATGTCGCATTGAGCGTGGAGCACGTGCTCGATGCGGAAACTCGCGGGCCGGACGTTCATCTTACCGCTCTCGATCTTGGCCAGATCGAGCACCTCGTTGATCATCTCCAGCAGCACCTTGCCGGACTTTTGGATGTTCAACACGTAGCGGCGCTGCTTTTCGTCGAGTGTGCGAATCGAGGCCAGCACGTCGCTGAACCCGATGATGCTGTTGAGCGGCGTGCGGAGTTCGTGGCTCATCGTGGCCAGGAAATCCCCCTTCAAGCGGTTGGCCTCGAACAATCGCATATTCGCCTGGGCGAGCTGATCGACTTTGCCGTCGAGGTCGGCGTTCACCTCGCGCAGTTCTTGCTGCACCGCCATGAGGTGGCGCAACATGCGGTTGAACGCGATGCCCAACTCCTCGAACTCGTCGGCGGTTTGGATATCGGCCCGCATCTCCATGTTGCCGCGGCTGATGGCGTCGCTGACGTCGCGTAAGTGCTTGAGCGGCTTCACGATCACGTATTTCACGATGGCCCAGGAAGCGATCATCGCCAGGAACACGGTGACCACGGCGAGCGACGCCAACGTGGCGCGATTGCGTTGCAGGTCGCGCTCCGCTTGGGCGCGCGGGAACTCCAATTTGACAAGTCCGAGGGCATCGCCCGCCACGATCTTGGCGGCCGCGAGCGACGCTTCATTGTCCGACATTTGCTCGGTCCAGTACGGTGGACGAATGACGCTGTGGCATTTCACACAGCTTTCCGCCGCCCGAACGGGCTGAAAATATTGATACTTCGATCCGTCGGGCGAAACTGAAGAGAAGGCCTCCGGTTCGCTCAGTTCGTCGGTCGAGAGAAAGTCTGTGCGGTGGATCGGAAACTTGTCCGTCAAGACGTCCCATTCTTTGTCGTCGACCGGTTTGCTCGTGTATTCGTTTTCCGTGATGTTGTGGCGGAGAAACGTGGCGACGTAGTCCTTGCCGCGCATTTCCTCTTGGAGTGCTTTGACGGATTCGGTGAAATCGTCGCCACCTTTTTTGGTCGCTTCTTCTTTCTGATAAAAGGACCAATGCCGATCGGTGACGAACGACTTGGCGAGTAGCTTTCCCGTAATGCGATTCTGGCGTTCGACGAGCAACTCGGTCTGGCGCGAATATGCCAGGAAGCTGCCGGAAATCAACAAGAACAGGCACGCGCCGAACAAGAAGCGGCACTTGCGCTCCAGGCTGGTTTCGCCGACGATGCGTTTGAGCGAGCGGTATGACATGCGGTCCTTGGGCGGCGCCCGGCGAGCATCCTCAGCGCGCGATGACGAAGCAAATCGCGTTACCGCCCTATTTTACGCCATTCGCGCGCATTCAGCCAAGCCGAATGAAAGGACCGCGCCGAACTGGACCGCCGTTCGCTGATTGTTTTTCGGCTAAGCATCGGGTTCAATGCACGCTGGGGGGGAGGCGCGGAGGCTCTTGTGTTGATTTGCCTGCTGGAGAGGACCGCGCCATGAGGTCGACCTGGACCTTTCATTCCGCCGGAGAAATCGTCTTCGGACCCGGTTCCGCGGGCCAATTGGGGGACCGCGCCGCTCGGGCGGGGCTACGGCGCGTGCTGATCGTGACCGACCCGCCGTTGGCGGCGGCCGGCATCCTGGAACAAGCGCGCCTGCCGTTGGAGGCCGCGGGATTGGCCGTCGAAGTCTTCGACGACGGGGAGCCGGAACCGAATTTCGCCGCGGTCGACCGCTGCGTGTTGGCCGCCCGACGATTTCGTCCCGACGCCTTGCTGGGCCTTGGCGGCGGCAGCAATATGGACCTGGCGAAGATCACGGCCGTGGTCCTGGCGCATGGCGGCGCGCCGCGCGACTATGTCGGCGACGATCGCATCCGCGGCCCGGTGGCGTCGATCATCTGCGTGCCGACGACGGCCGGCACCGGCAGCGAGGTCTCGGCGTCCTGCGTACTGACCGACGAGGAGGCGCACCTCAAGGTCGGCATCTTGAGCAATTATTTGCGTCCGCGACTGGCGATCGTCGACCCGCTGTTGACGATGGGCTGCCCGAAGCGCGTGACCGCCGACGCCGGGATCGACGCGCTGACGCATGCCATTGAAGCGTACACCGCGGTTGACAACGAGTTCTTTCCGTTACCGCCGGGCGAACGCACTGTTTATCAAGGGAAGCATCCGTTGGGCGATTGCATCGCGGAGAAGGCGATCGCGCTGGCGGGCGAACATCTGGTGCGCGCCGTGGAGGAGCCGGATAACCTGACGGCGCGGACCGGCATGGCGCTCGCGGCGACGTTGGGGGGCCTGGCGTTTTCGAACGTCGGCGTGGCGCTCGTTCACGCGATGGAATATCCGATCGGCGGCGCGGTGCATTGCTCGCACGGCCAGGGCAACGGCTTGCTGCTGCCGTATGTAATGCGGTTCAACTTGCCGGCGCGGAAAGCGGCGTTCGCGCGCGTGGCGAAGCTGTTAGGGCGGCAAGTGCAGGGCGTCGAAGTTGAGGTGGCGGCCGAGGAAGCGGTTACCGCCGTGGAGCAAACGCGCGAAAGGATCGGCATTCCGCGCCGACTGCGCGAGCTGGGCGTGACGGAAGAGCAGTTGCCAGGCTTTGCCGACAAGGCGTTCGCGGTGAAACGAATTCTGCGCGTGAATCCACGGATGCCGTCGCGGGATGAGATTCTGGAAATCTATCGCGCGGCGTGGTGATCGTCGGATTCTCCGCCATTGACGGCTGCGGTTTGCTACGGCAGCGTCTTTTCGATTGAAGTTGTGCCGGCTTTCACGCTGTCGTATTCGATTGTGAACGGCCCGGTGCCGGCGACGATCCAGCGGGCGTGGATCACGCCGTGGCCAGGGATTGACTCGATGCGGATTGCTGCGGGCCTGCGAGACTGTTCTTTCGGACTCTCTAAGAAGCGGTCGTCGGAGGTGAGCGCGGCGATGACGCGCAGTTGTCCGCCCGTGATCTTCAGCAAGTCCGGCCGCGTGACCTTGCGGTCAGCGGCGAAGCCGGCGCGGGTGGGAATGGCGCGCTCGTTGCGAACATGAACCGTGATTTGTTGCAGGCCGCCGCGGAGCGGTTGGATCTCGATCTGATCGAAGGCGACTTGGGGCAATTGATCGGCGTGGTAGAACGTGAACGCCATGTTGCGGTGGCATTCTTCTTCCAGCAGGAACGAC
>JALHLM010000273.1 GCA_022844585.1 Pirellulales bacterium
CAGGCGATCGTCGAGGAATGAGCCTTCCACGTTGATCGGCACGTTGTCTCGCAGGTTGAACAACGAATACGTCGCGCCTCCTTGCACTTGGATGACGGCGTTGTGTGCATTGTCGGTGGTGAAGATCTTGCTGACGCCTCCCAACGGCGAGTGGCGTACGGTCACGGACTGGATCTCCTGCCCCAGGCCGATCAAGTCCTGGAACTCGACGTTGGTGACGATGATCGGCAAGCGTCCTTCCGCCGCGACGCTGTTCGCCATCAGGACTACGCCCAGCCCAGCGAAGTCGTAACGCATCCGGTCGCCGATAATGTGCGGGCCGCCGTCGACGTTGATGATGGCGCTCACCGAAAAGCCCGAAGTAAACGTGTCGTCGCCCAGCTCACCGGCAAAGTTGTTCGTGCTGCTCGCGCCCAGGCCATTGGCATTGATGGTGAAGACATCGTTGCCTGCGCCACCGCGCACGTTGGTTGTGCGGTTGGCGGCGGTGCCGGAAACCGTGATCGTGTCCGCCGCGGTTCCCGTCTGCACCGTGAGCGTGCTGATGCTGTCCCCGGAGTAGTTGATCGCTCCGGCGGACAAACCGGCTACCGATCCGTTCGTGATCGTCACGCTCCTGGCGACAGTATCGGCCCCCGCGTTGATGCTCAGAGCGGTCAAGTTCGACGCGCCGTTGACGGTCAACGCGCCGAGAATTCCGGTCAGCAGGCCCGCGTTGCCGACATTGACGGTGTCCGTGCCGCCGGAGTTGGTGACGGTCGTGCTTACGCCGTCCCGCGTCGCCAATACGTTGACCACATCGCCGTCCGTGCCGCCGCTGTTGACCGTGAGCGCGGTAAGTCCGGTTGCGCCGCCCGGATTGTTGACGTTGATCGTGTCGGCGCCGGCGCCGGAGTTGTAGGTGACGTTCGTCTTGCGCCCCACGTTCACCGTGCCAAACGTGCCGTTCGTGGAACTGAACTGCACGGTGCTCGCGCCGTCCACCGTCAGGCCATTGATCACGCTCACCAAATCGGCATCGGCGGTGCCCAGCAGCGTGTAGTTCGTGGCGGTCGTGACATCCTGCGCGGTCTCAATTCCCGCGTAGTTCGTGGGGCGACTATCGTGGAGGAATTGGCCGGACGCCGGGCCGGTCACGGTATGCGTGACATTGGTGATGCCGGCTCCGCGCATGGTCAGTGTGTCGGATCCGGCCTGACCATCCAGGTTGAGCGTTCCGCCCGGCCCCAATTGCGGCGTCTCGACGAGAAACACGTCGTTGCCGCCGCCGGAACTGATGGAAGTCGTCTTGTTGGCGGGCGTACTCGCGACACGAAACTCATCCGCGCCCGAGCCGGTCAAGAGCGTCAAGGTGCTGATGTCGTTCTCGACGTAGTTCACCCGCTTCCCCGTCAGCCCCTCGACGTCGATGTCGCGGACGATGACCTCCCGCGCGGCGGTCTCGGCCGAGGCGTCGATCCGCACCGCTGTGAAGTCGGGCGGATTCGAGATGTTGATCTCGCCCAGAATTCCTGACGTGATCCCGCTGTTGCCGAGATTGACGCTGTCCGCGCCGCCGGAGCTGGTCAGAAAGATCCGGCGATCGGTCCAGTTCAGCACGTTGACGACGTCGCCGTCGGTGGCGCCGGTATTGATCGTCAGCTCATCCAGGCGATCGATGTCGCCGCTGAGATTGACGTTGATCGTGTCGGCGCCGGCCCCCGAGTTGAACGTGACACTGTTCTTTCGCGACACGTGGACGTTGCCGAATGCGCCGTTCGTGGAGCGGAAGCGGATCGTCGTATTGCCGAACACCAAGGGGCCGTCGTCGACCGCCGCGGCGTCGGCGCTCGCCGTCGTGAAGAGGCTGTAACTGTCGGAGTCCGTGACATCCTCCGCGTTTTCGACGCCGGTATAGGAAACGCCCACGCCGGAGTGCGCGATCGTACCATCGAGCGCGCCGCTGAGCGTATGCACGGCGCTGGCGAAGTTGCCGCCATCGATCGTCAGCCGGTCCGTCGCGCCCGCGCCGGCGTTGTAGAACGTCGGCACGGCAATGAACCCGCCAAAGTTGTAGTCGATGGTCAGGCCGGTATTGAGGTTGTCGGCGCCGGTGATCAGGATCTGGTTGGTTTCGACCAATCGCTTCTGCGTCAGCACCGCATTGGTGGCGGCGTCCAGAATCTGATAGGTGTTGGTCGGCGGGTTGCGGCGCAGGATCAAGTTCTGCGACGTCGTCGATTGATACGTCAGCGCCGTCGCCTGATCGATGGCACGGTCCAGCACTGCATTCCAGCCGCCGTCTTGAGCGCCTGGCGCCGGCGCCGCATTGAACCAGTCGTAGCCCAAGTAGATGACTTGGCCGAGTCCGACGCGAAACTGGGCGACCGTCGTGTTGACGCCATTTGTGTAGATGGAACGCGCATTGGGCGGAAGTGACGATGTGACGAGACGACTGGTCGAGTCGGGCTCCGTGATCGTAGCAGAGCCATCCGCGAAGAAAGTGCCGTTGGCAGCCGCGGTGATCGTATCCGTCCCCAGTTGGCCGTCGGCGCCAGCCACGACCACGATTCCCCAGGCGGACGCCAGGAGCGCGATCTCGTTGAAATTCGTGCTGCTGTGCGTGCCGAAGACAATGACAGACCCGCCCGACTGAACATAGGTGTTCAGTTGAGCGTTCGAAACAGCGGCGGCCAGATTGCCGTTTTCCAGTTCGGGGATGACCAGCACCTGCTCGTCATCGGTGGCAAAAAAAATGTCCGCCGCGGATGTTCCACCGAAGGTTCTGACGGTATGGTTCGCCGCCTGCAGCGACTGAATCACCTGATTGACTTCGCCATCGGCCGAAGTGTCATTGTACGTGCTATTGGCGAACACCGAGACGAGCGCCATCATCCGCCGATCTTCCAGCGGCTCCGACCATAGCCGAGTACGGCGTGGCTTACTGCGAGCGGCGAGGGCGCGGCGCGAACCGGTCCAAGGGGACCTGCGAGGTGAAATCATACTGGCCGACCAACCGTTGTGGCAGAATCAAGATGCGAGGCCAAACCTCCATCGTGATCGAAGCCGGCGGCACGGGCAACGATCCGGCGCCCCATATAGGCCCGCCGCGGCGCCGGCAGAGCGGGTTGTGCCGGGCATACCAGGAAAAGCGTTGGTCCTGGCGGCGGCAGGACGACCTGTCGCTGTGATAGAATCCCTCAGAGAGCTCGAAGTGGACTGGACGGCCGCCGGCGTGCAAGCGCGGGAGGAAAGTCCGGGCTCCGCAGGACACGATGGTGGCTAACGGCCACCGGCCGCGAGGCCAGGGAAAGTGCAACAGAAAGCAAACCGCCGCGCGGCCTCGGCCGCGCGGTAAGGGTGAAACGGTGCGGTAAGAGCGCACCAGCGGGCCGGGCGACCGGCTCGGCTAGGTAAACCCCATCGGGAGCAAGACCAAACAGGAAGCACGACCGCCCGCAGGTTCTTCGGAACCGACGGGCGGTCGGCGGATCGGTCCGATCCGCTACCGACTTCCGGGTAGGTTGCTGGAGCCGGCGAGCAATCGCCGGCCTAGAGAAATGGTCGTCGCCGGTCGCGGGTAACCACGGCCGGGACAGAACCCGGCTTACAGGTCCACTTCGAGCTCTCTTTTTCGTCGCCTGGCCGACTCGTTGCGCTTCTTCGGCAAATCGTTCTGCTCGTCGATGATTTTCACGAGCTTGGCGATGCAAAGCTGATTGATGCTGATCTCGTGCCCGAGCGCCTCGGCCTTCAGCGACTCGTGCAGGCTCTCGGGCATCCGGACGGTAATCACGCGGATGGGCTCGCGCGACGGCTCGCGTTCGGTCGCCCGGCGTCGCAGCTCCGAGAGCATCTGCTTGATCTCGGCGTACTCCTCCGTCCGCTCGAATTCGGCCAGCGCCTCCGGCGTGTCATAGACCTGGCGGATGAGGCCTCCGATCCCGAGGACTTCCTTGAAGAAGAGCACCCAGTCCGGCCCCTGCTCGAAAAGCTCGCTGGCGACCCGGAAGACGTCGTTCCCTCGTTGTTTCATCGTTACTCCCTTTTCCAAACACGGCTGTGGATCACTTTTCCGAGCGGTTCCTCCCGCTCGAACGTGACCATCATTTCGGTGCTGGCAAGGCTTTCTCCGATGTCATTGTATCGCTAGCACTTACGTCAATTCGTCAAGTATGCCTGTTTGCGTGGCATGCTGCCGGCGAACACGGCAGCCGCGCGGCTGCACAGTTTCCGTGCAGTGCGACTTTTCCCATTTCAGGGAGTGTCCGGTTCAACGCGGTTGAAATGGACGAAAACGGGCAACATATGTGAAGCTGGAGAAGACGCCGGCGCACAAAAAAGCCGCCCGTGAATTCGGTCACGGGCGGCGTGTCTTCAGTAGCCGAGGTCTGTGACCTCGGCCCACCGCGGTCATAGACCGCGGCTACAGACGTAATGCCTACGACAACTCGTCGCGGACTTTTTCGAGGAGCTTCTTGGTGGCCTTGATCCCATCCGGTTCGGAGATCTTGCTGCCCTCGTATTCGATTCCGACCCAGCCGTGGTAGCCGTGCTTGAGGACGATTTCCATCATCTTCTTGTAGTCGGTCTCGATGCAGTTGCCGTCAGCGTCGAAATCGTGGCTCTTGGCGCTCACGGCCTTGGCGTACGGCATGGTCTCGTCAACGCCCTTGTACCGGTCGTATTCCTCGTCTTGCGAGATCCGGAAGTTGCCGAAATCCGGCAACGTCCCGCAATTGGGGTGATCGACCATTTTCATCACGCCGGCCAGCCAGGCGCCGTTTGAGCTCAGGCCGCCGTGGTTTTCGACGATCACGCCGATCCCCTGGCTCGCCCCGTACTCGCTCAACTTCCGGAGACCGTCGGCGGCCAGCTTTTGTTGTTCCTCGAAGGATCCCTCGGCGTGGGCGTTTACGCGGATCGAGTGGCAGCCCAGGAATTTCGCCGCGTCGACCCATTGGTGGTGGTTCTCGACGGCCTTCTTCCGCTCGGCGTCGTTCGGATCGCCGAGGTGCCCTTCCCCGTCGATCATGATCAGCACGTGGGCCACGCCCAGGTCGTCGCCGCGCTGCTTGAGGTCGGCCAGGTACTTGGTGTCTTTGGCCTTGTCCTTGAAGAACTGATTAACGTACTCGACGCCTTCGATGCCGAACTCGTTTTTGGCCACCTTGGAGAAATCCAAGTGATCCAATTTCTTGT
This sequence comes from Pirellulales bacterium, assembly GCA_022844585.1. Lineage (GTDB taxonomy): Bacteria > Planctomycetota > Planctomycetia > Pirellulales > JALHLM01 > JALHLM01. Next base: position 5,182 of record JALHLM010000273.1, read on the forward strand.
CGAACAGGGCGCGGTGGAGCGACCATTCGGCCAGCGAAATCTTGTAGAGCGGCTCTTTGTCGCCGGGGAAGGCGAGTCCCCGCGTGGCGGTGAGCGAGCTGAGCGTCAGGCCAAGTCCGGCGGCGCCGGCGGCCTTCACGAAATCACGACGGTCCAACGACGTGGGCATGTGCGATACCTCTCAACGATGAAGCGATGGCGGGCGAGACGCCGCGAACAGGCGGGGCCAAGATTGCCGCAAGTATAGACCCCGCCCCAGCGGGTCGCAACGCGCGGTGGAACGCCCACTGGGAGAAATGTCCGCCGCGGCTAGAATCCGGCGAAGCCACGAAATCATCTCCTTTGCAGGTTGAAAAACCCTGATGAAAATCGACTGGTACTACCACCGCAAGAACTGCCAAACCTGCGCCCGGGCGGACGCGTTTCTGGAAGAGGCCGAGGCCACGATCACCGAACAAGTCGACGCCCGAAAGACGCGCCTCGGTCCCGAAGAGGCAGTCGCGCTGGCCAGGGAAGCGAGCCACGTCTGGGCGACCAAGGGGAAGAAGGTGATCCATTTCGACATGAAGAAGTCGCCGCCGACCGACGCGGAGTTGACGGCAGCCCTGATTGGCCCCAGCGGCAACCTCCGCGCCCCGACCTTCCGCCGCGGCAAGCAATTGTTCGTGGGAATGAACGAGGAGGAGTTCGCGAAGGTGCTAGCGTAGTTGGCGTGGAATCGGAATGGCGCGTCTCACGAATAAGCCCCGAAGGGGCGACCGTCAGTAGCCAGGGGTGAAGCGCAGCGAACCCCTGGTTGCGTGGCCGCGAAATCACGCCGTAGCCCCAACGGGGCGGCCGACGCGAATTGCCGGACCTCGGCCGCCCCGTGGGGCTACATAACAATATGGTTTTGCCGCTTTCCAGGGGTTGCGCTTCGCTTACCCCTGGCTACTGACGGCCGCCCCGTTGGGGCTTCATTGAGGGCGGACCTTGTCATCGTTCGTCACGGCTGGGACAGTGAACGATCGAAACCGACGCGCCTCGCTCTGCTTGTCCTTGAATCATCTCCCGCCAACGCCTTCCCCGTCCCGCCATGTACGACACGATCATCATCGGCGCGGGGATGTCGGGCTTGGCGGCGGGCATTCGCCTGGCCTACTACGACCAGCGCGTCTGCATTCTGGAGCGTCACACCACCATCGGCGGGCTGAACTCGTTCTATCGACTGAACGGCCGCAATTTCGACGTCGGCCTGCATGCCATCACCAATTTCACGCCCCGCGGGACCAAGAAAGGTCCGCTCGCCCTGCTGCTCCGGCAACTGCGTCTGGGCTGGGAGGAGTTCGCCCTCGCGCCGCAGGTCGGCTCGCGGATCGCCTTCCCGGGGGTGAAGCTCGATTTTACCAACGACTTCGAGCTGTTCCGTTCCGAAGTTCGTCGCGCGTTCCCGGCCGAGCGCGACAACTTCGAACGCTTCGTCGCGCAGGTGGCCGACTACGACGATCTGGATTTGCCACTGGCCGATCGCTCCGCGCGCGAAGTGCTGGGCGAGACGATTCGCGATCCATTGTTGATCGAGATGCTGTTCTGCCCGCTCATGTACTACGGCTCGGCCCGCGAGCATGACATGGACTTCGGGCAGTTCTCGATCATGTTTCGCAGCATCTTCATGGAAGGCCTCGCGCGGCCGCTGGCAGGTGTACGGTTGATCCTAAAGACGCTGGTGCGCCGTTTCAAGGAACTCGGCGGCGAACTGCGATTGCGGGCAGGCGTCGATCGATTGCATGTCGAAGGAGACCGCGTGGCCGGAGTGGTGCTGGAGGATGGCACCGAGATTCTCGGCCGCCGCGTGCTGTCCTCGGCTGGCTGGTTGGAAACGATGCGGCTGTGCGACCAGCCCGCGACGGTCTCCCCGCGCGATCCCGGCGAGTTATCGTTCATCGAATCGATTTCGGTCCTCGACACGCCGCCGCGGCAACTGGGTTACGACCGGACGATTCTATTTTACAATGACTCCGAGACGTTCCACTGGCGAAAGCCGGACGCGATGTGCGACGTGCGGAGCGGCGTGGTTTGCTCGCCGAACAACTTCGCTTACGAGCAACCGCTCGACGAGGGGATTCTGCGCATCACTTCGCTGGCGAACTTCGACCGCTGGGCGGCGCTCAGCGAGGACGAGTATCGGCTGGAAAAACTGCGCTGGTACGACCGCGCCGTGGCCTCAGCGGTGCGATTCCTGCCGGATTTTCGCCAGCGCGTGATCGCCACGGACATGTTCACGCCAACGACGATCCGCCGTTTCACCGGCCATGTGAACGGCGCGGTGTACGGCGCGCCCGACAAAGTAAAGGACGGCACGACGCATTTGAAAAACCTCTTCATCTGCGGCACCGACCAGGGCTGGGTCGGCATCATCGGCAGCATCGTCAGCGGAATCTCAATGGCCAACCGGCACCTGCTCGTCGCGGAATAGTCGAAAAACACCAACCCGAAGCGCAAGCGAGGGGGAGAGGACGTGGAATCGGGCATGGACGCATCGAACCACTCTAAACCACCCACAAGTTTGCCGAATACGATACGATCGAAATGACCAAAGACTTTCTCAGGAACGCCCGCGACGAATATGACGTGATCGTCATTGGCTCGGGCTTGGCCGGTTTGACCTCGGCCAACACGCTCGCCAAGGCCGGGCACCGCGTGCTGCTGTTGGAGCAGCACTATCAACTCGGCGGCATGGCCACCTGGTTCAAGCGATCCGGCGGACACATCTTCGATATTTCGCTGCTCGGCTTTCCGGTCGGCATGGT
>JALHLM010000274.1:0-3310 GCA_022844585.1 Pirellulales bacterium
CCCATCGTCTGGGTTTATTCCACGAGTTGATCGACGGCGACCGCCTCTGGGCCCGCGCGGTGGAACTCGCCGGGCAATGTGCGCAAAGTGCGCCACAGGCGTTGCAACTCACCAAGCGGATGCTGAACGAAACGATCGGCGAGTCGCTGTTCGGAATGCTCACGTCCGGCGCGGCCGTCAGCGCCACGGCCCGTACCACCGAGGCCGCCGCCGAGGGGCTCAACGCGTTTCTGGAAAAGCGTGAGCCGCGCTGGCCGTAGCGCGGCACGCGGCAGCGCTGTCACGGATTCTCTATCCGTTCCCGGTGCGGCGGCCTATACTGGATGCCGCCCGATGGTTGCGGCTGTTCACTGCTCAGAGGAACAAGGCCACGTATGACCGGCAAGCGATATCCCGAAGTGACCTGGAGCAGCATGGTTTTTGGGATTTTCGTCGGCGTGTTGATGAACGCGTCGATGACGTATGCCGGGCTGAAGATTGGCTTTACGATCACCGGGTCCGCGATCGCCGCGGTGCTAGGGTTCGGCGTGTTGCGCGGCGTGCTGCGGCGCGGCTCGATTCTGGAAGTGAACCTCGCCCAGACGGTCGCCTCAACGGTCAACACGATCACTTCCGGCATCATCTTCACAGTGCCGGTGCTGTTTCTGATCGATCGAGACCAGCCGCGCGGCGGTCTTGGACTTTGGCTGATCACGCTCGCCTGCGCGGCCGGAGCAGTGATGGGCTGCGCGTTCATCGTGCCGCTCCGCAAGCAAATGATCGAGATCGATCGCTTGCGGTTTCCGACTGGAACAGCGATGAGCGCTATTCTCCGCGCGCCAGGCGCTGGCGGCAAAAAATCGCTGGTGCTGCTCGTCGCGGCGATCTTCGCGGCGATTCTGTTTTATCCGACGGCGTCCACGCAATTGAAATGGAGGGGCCGGCACGCGCTTGGCTATTCGGATCAGGAGTGGCGACTCGCGATGCCAGAACCAGCGCCGGCCGGCGATGCGAGCGCCGAAGCCGCCTACCACGCTCAATTGCATCGCGTCGACCACGACCGCGACGGTAAGGGCGATCTGGTCCTCGACGGCGAGGAATTCCATCTCGGGAGATTGCTCGGCATCCCTGATTTTCTCGCCCTCACGCTGGCGATTTCACCCCTCTCGTTCGGCGCGGGCTACTTGAGCGGACGCCCGGGATTGATGGTGCTTGCTGGAGGCGTACTCGCTTATTGGGTGCTCGCGCCCGCGGCCTATCTCGGCGGTTTCATGCCGCCGACCGTGCAGGATTTTCAGGTTACCGAAAGCGCGCGCATCGGGCTGACTCGGCCATTGGGAATCGGCATGTTGCTGGGAGGTGCGACGATGGGGATCGTCGCCGCGCTGCCGGCGATGCGGGCCGCGCTCAAAAGCATCGCTTCGGCAACCCGAATCACCAAGCGACAGGACGAGATGGACCTGCGGACGATTTTGCTGATTGCCGCGCCGTGTGCCATCGTGCTCTTCTTCGCCGCTCATCTGACACGGACACCCAGCGACAGCGGGTGGCTCGGCGGTTTGCCGTTCCTGGCGCAGAATCTGGTGATCACCATTGTAGGCGTCGTCTGGATCTGGTTCGCGGGAATCATCATCGCCCAATGCACCGGTATGACCGATTGGTCGCCGATCTCGGGCATCGCGCTACTGACCGTGGTGCTGGTGATGCTGCTCGGCGGCACGAGCGACGTCGTCGGGGCGGTGATGGTCGGCGCAACCTTGTGTTGCGCGGTGACCGCCTCGGCCGACATGATGACCGACCTCAAGACGGGCCAACTCATCGGGTCGATTCCGCGCCGTCAGCAGATGTCGCAAACGCTCACCGCCGCGATTGGGCCGTTCGTCTCGATGGCCACGTTGATGCTGATCATCTCCAACAACCTGGAACAAACGAAAAGCGCGGAGATCGCCCGACTCGCGAATGCTCCGGCCGCCGAGCGCGCAGCGGCCGGCGAGCCGCAGGGTATTCCGATCGGTCCCGGCACGGAAACGCCGGCGCCCCAGGCGACGGCGCTGCTCGCCGTCATCAATGGCATGCAAGGGGGCGAATTGCCTTACGCGCTTTACGGCTGCGGCGCAGTGCTGGGGCTGCTCTTGGGCGTCGGCGCGTTTTCCGGACTGGGCGTCCTCGTCGGCATCTCGATGTACCTGCCGTTTCACAGCATTCTCACCTACGGGCTCGGGTGCGTCACGCAGATGATCGTCGCCAAGGTCAAAGGGGACGACTGGGCCGAGGAATGGGGCGTCCCGACGTGCGCCGGTTTCGTGATCGGCGAAGGCCTCCTCGCGCTCGGCATCGCGGCGCTGGCGCTGGCGCTGCCGTCGCTGGAGAAGATGTTTTGAGATTCAAACGGCGTACGCGTTGGACGTCGTGACTGTTTGTGTTTTGGAATCACGCCATGCAATGGGTTGCTGCGCTACTGATGATGATCGGAACGTCGCTCGGCGTGTACGGGGCGGCGAGCGCTTATTATGTGCCGATCGACGCACCGGACAACGTGATTCTCAACCTCACGCTTAATGACGACGCCGGCGCGACGCCTGGCGACCGCGGCGCGATTGTTCCGATTGCGAAGCGCGGCCGTAATCTTGACGCCGCGGCGATCGCGGAACTGCGCACGAACTCCGCCGGCACGCCCGGGCAGATCCCCGCCTGGAAGTATGTGCGCGTGAAGGAGTTCGCCTGGTCACGCTGGCCTGGCAAGTGGATCACTGTGACGGGCACGTTGATGCTCCTGGGCGGCGCTTTGCTCGCCCGGAAGACGCGTGGGGTGGTTGTCGCTGCTGAGGACGGATCGGTCATGACGATCTCCATCGCCTCCATCACCGGATTGGAGGCCGACATCGAAGCGATCTTGCGGCAGTCGCAATCCTTGGGCGCCGGCAAGGCGATTTGCGATTTGACCGATGCAATCCAAAGGCGCTGGATCACACCGCTGGTACGCGGCCAACAACCGTTCATCGCCGCGAACGGTATCGGGCGCGCGGCCGAATCGTTAAGCGCGCTGGCCGCCGTGGAGCGAAATCTCAACCGCGCCTGGTCGGCGGCCGCGGATGATTACCTCGAAGAATCGATCGAGGCCCTCGAAGACGCACGCATTTATTGCCAATCGACGCGCGAGAAGCTAGCAAAGCTCGAGCGCGGCGCGGCGTAACGGCCGCTTAATAGGTGCCGTCCGGCGCAGCGGTCAGTACTTGCGGGCCGTTCTCGGTCAGCGCGACGGTGTGTTCGAAGTGGGCGCTTAAGCTGCCGTCCGAGGTCGCTTCCGTCCAGGTGTCGCGGAGCGTGCGCA
>JALHLM010000274.1:3320-7959 GCA_022844585.1 Pirellulales bacterium
TCGGCTCGATGGCAATCACCAGGCCTGGCTCCAGGCGGAAGTCGGCGTCCTGGCGAATCCGCCGGCTCCAATAGTTCGGCACCTGCGGCTCTTCGTGCATGTCGCGGCCGATGCCGTGGCCGACGAGATTCTCGACGACGCTGAATCCCTGTTCCTTGACGTACTTCTCCATCTGCGTCGCGACTTCGCTCCACATCCGGCAGACGCCCAACTGTTCGATGGCCAGGAGCAATGTACCGCGCGTGACTTCAAGCAACCGTTGCGCCTCGGCCGAAACCGTGCCAACCGGATGCGTCACCGCGGCGTCGCCGCACCAACCTTGATAGCGGCAGCCGGTGTCGACGCTGATGATGTCCCCCTCTTGCAACACGCGACGTCCCGGGATGCCGTGGACGACTTCCTCGTTGACGGACATGCAACAAACAGCAGGGAACGGAATCTTCTTGCCCGGCACACCTTTGAAGAGCGGCGTGGCGTTGTGCTTCGCGAAGAACTGCTCGACGATGGCGTCCAACTCACCGGTCGTCACGCCGGGCGCCACTTTCGCCGCGACCAGCTGATGGGCTTCCCAGACCAGCAGCCCGGCTTGCCGCATCAACGAGATCTCGCGCGATGATTTGCGTTCCTGAGGAATAGCGGCTTTCGGCATGGCGGATTGGCCAATCAGCGAAGTACGGAAAGTGGGTGGAATCACCGTCGGCGGGAGGAGCGTCGATTAACCCGCGGCCTTCGTATCGCGGATTTCGTCGACTACGCTGCGGATCCGCTCGAACACTTCGTCCGGCGTGCCCGAGGCGTCAATTGTGCGCAGCAACCCCCGCCGGGAATAGTATCCTAGCAGCGGAGCGGTCAGTTCGCGAAAATGTCGGAGCCGCTCGATGGCGGTCTGCATGTCGTCGTCGGGCCGGGACTCGTGCTTGGCGCGATGACGCAACCGCTCGAGCACGCTCTCTTCACTAACACGCAGTTCCAGGACCACGTCCAGGGCCTGTCCATTCGCTTCGAGCGCGGCGTCCAGTGCGACCGCCTGGTGCAGCGTCCTCGGGAAGCCGTCGAAGAGATACCCGTGCCGGCAGTCGGGCTGTTCGATCCGCTCGCCGACCAACGACAGAATAATTGGGTCCGGCACCAGTCCGCCGCCGGACATCTGCTCGCTGATCACCAGGCCGAGGGGCGTTTGTCGAGCGATTTCTTCGCGGAGCATTTCCCCGGTCGAGATGTGCGGAATCGACAGGTAGGACAGCAGCCGTTTCGACTGCGTTCCTTTACCCGCGCCGGGAGGACCGATAAAAACAATTCGCATCGCGAACCGCACTCAGCAAGCGTTCACTTCGGCCAGAAAATTGCCGGCAGGTTAATTGCCAGCACCGGAGTGGAATCCGCCGCCACTCGGGGCGGATCAACCGCCCATGGCATTCCACACACGGGTCGCCGTGAGGCGGAATGCAGATTCCCCACCAGACCTTCGGCCGCGCGCCAAACCGGCCCACCCGGTCCGTCACCCCATCACTACTCTAGCAGACCCTTGTAGTTCCGCATCACTAGGTGGCTGTCAATTTTCTGGACCAGGTCGAAGGCGACGCTGACCGCGATCAGCAGACCGGTACCACCGTAAAAGGAGGCGGTCGCAGGGTCGATTTGCACGCCGGGGGACTGGGAAATGAGGGTGGGAGCGATCGCAACGATTGCCAAAAAGCCCGCGCCCACGTAGGTAATGCGGACCATGATGCGTTCCAAATGGTCGGCGGTCCGCTTGCCCGGGCGGTAGCCGGGGATATAACTGCCGAAGTTCTTCAGGTTGTCGGCCATGTCCTTGGGATTGAACGTGATCGCCGTCCAGAAGTAACAGAAGAAGTAAATCATCGCGACATAGCACACGCAGTAGACGAACGACGACTCGCGACTGAACGAATCGCCGATCCGCGTGAGCCACGTAATGCCGAACGTCGAGCCAAGCCAGCTAAAGATGAACGTCGGGAACATCAACAAGCTGCTGGCGAAAATGATCGGCATCACGCCGGCCTGATTCACCTTGAGGGGCAGGTATTGCTTGGTGCCGCCGTAAACGCGGCGCCCGCGGAAGTGCTTAGCGCTCTGCGTGGGAATTCGCAATTGCCCCTGGGTGATAAACACCACGCCCGCGATCACGCCGACGAATAGCACCGCGAGCACCAGGAGCGTTTCGATTCCCGTTTCGCCGCGGCCCACGCCGAGTTGGAGGCCATTTTCCCACAGCGGCTTGAGCAACTGCATCAAGGCTGCGGGCATGCGAGCGACAATGCCGGCCATGATCAACAAGCTGATCCCGTTGCCGATGCCGTATTCGTCAATCTGTTCGCCCAGCCACATCAAAAAGATGGTGCCGCACGTCATGATCATGACGGCGATAAAGTGCCACGTGAACGTGATCGAGCCATCCACGAGAAACTGTGGCAGCACTTTCATATTCGCGGGATCGTTGTCGAGCGCGCCGACGTAGAACCAGCTCTGCACAAAGCACAGCGCAACGGTAGCGTAGCGCGTATATTCGTTGATCTTTCGCCGCCCGCTTTCGCCTTCTTTCTGCAACTCTTCGAGCGGCTTCCAGACGCTGCCCAGGAGCTGGAAAATGATGGACGCGGAGATGTAGGGCATGATGCCCAGGCCGAAGATCGTGATCCGGTTGAGGTCCGAGGCGCTCAGCAAGGCGACCTTGTCGAGCAAGCCGGCGAAATCGCCTTGGCTGCCGGAGAACAGACCAGACTTGGATTGATCGACGATCGGCAACGGAATGTGGAAGCCGACGCGATAGATCGCCAGGAGAAACAGCGTCAGCAGGATTTTCTGCCGCAACTCAGGAATCGTGAAAATGACACGAATCTTTTCCCACATGGCTCGCTCCGTCAAACAGTACGGATGGTGGTGATGGGCGGCGCTCGAGCGATCCTTCGCCGAGCTGTGCGGCGGTCAACGCGGTCGGGCGTCTCCTACTTGGAGGGCTTTACCTTCTTCTTTTCCGCCTTCACGACCGGGGCCGGTCCTGGAATCACCGTGGTGGTTCCACCGGCCTTCGCGATCTTTTCCAAGGCCGACTGGCTGAACAAGTGCGCGGAAATCTTGAGCTTCTTCGTCAACTCGCCATGACCGAGAATCTTGAGCGCGTCGTAACGGCCCTTGCATTGGTTCTTCGCTCGCAAGGTCTCGCTATTGACTTCGTCGCCATCGGCGAAAAACCGCTCCAGCTCGCCGACATTGATCGACATCACCGTGCGGCCAAAGGCATTGTTGAAACCGCGTTTCGGCACCCGGCGAATCAACGGCGAGTGACCGCCCTCAAAATGCGCCGGGAACGACGAACCGGATCGCGCACCCTGGCCCTTGTGACCACGTCCGGCAGTCTTGCCCTGGCCGGAGCCCGGACCACGCCCGAGACGCTTGGTCAGCTTGTTTTTCTTTACGCCGCGATTGACGTCGTTCAGCATCATGACAGGCCGACTCCTCGCAGCCGTTCTACTTCGCTCTTGGTACGCAGATTCTTCAGGGCGTCGATCGTCGCCTTCACCAGGTTCATCGGGTTCGTGCTGCCGAAGCTCTTGGTGAGGATATCCTTAATGCCCGCGGCTTCACAGACCGCTCGCACGCTGGCGCCGGCGATCACGCCGGTACCGGGCGACGCCGGGACGAGGATCACGTGGGCGGCGCCGTAGCGACCCTCGATCGTGTGGGGGATGGTGCCGCGTTCCAGGTTGATTTCGACCATGCTGCGGCTGCCGTCCTTGACCGCCTTTTCGACGCTCGGCGGCACTTCGTTGGCCTTGCCATAGCCCCAACCGACCTTGCCGCGGCCGTTACCGACGACGACCATGGCGCAGAAGCTGAATCGGCGACCGCCTTTAACCACGGCGGCACAGCGGCGAATCTTCACCACCTTGTCGATCAATTCACCGCGATTCGATGATTCCGTTGACACGTTGCGTTCCCGGGAAATCGATGAGGGTGTTGCTTACAGTTGCAGGCCGGCTTCGCGCGCGGCATCCGCCAGCGCTGCGACACGGCCATGGTATTTGTAGTTGCCGCGATCGAAGGCGACGGCCGTCACGCCGGCCGCCTTGGCCCGCTCGGCGATCACCTTGCCGACGGCTTGCGCCGCCGTCTTGTTGCCGCCGTACTTGATCGACGACTTCACGTCCGCATCGACGGAACTGGCCGCGGCCAATGTCCGACCGGAGGCGTCGTCGATGATCTGGCAGTAAATGTTCGCCACGCTGCGGAAGACGCTCAACCGCGGCCGAGTGGCATCACGCTTGATGCGATTGCGGACCCGAAAGCGGCGTCGCGTGCGTTGCGCCCGAATTAATTTTTCGTGTTTCACGACTGAATTCTCATTTCATGGGACCCGAGGGATAGGGTCCAAGTGCTCTTGCCCGGATCAACGGGCATTACTTCGACATGGCCTTACCAGCCTTACGACGGACGACTTCGCCGTCGTACCGCACGCCCTTGCCCTTATAGGGCTCCGGCTTGCGGACGGCCCGGACCTCGGCGGCGAACTGCCCGACCAGTTGCTTGTCGGCGCCTTGCACCACGACATGCGTTTGATCGGGACACGTCACCTTCAATCCGGCCGGGATCGGTTTCTGAATTTCGTTGGCGAACCCCA
>JALHLM010000275.1 GCA_022844585.1 Pirellulales bacterium
CTTCGCCATCGATGGCTATAACGTCGTCACGTTCAACCTGATCACGTTGCATGATCAGTTGGCGGGCTACCGCACGTTGACCGGCGACGGGATCGTGCTGCGGATGGAGGCACGGGAAGCGGAACTTTATGGCCGCCGCGCCTTGGATTTGCTGGCGCGCGCGAAGCAATCGTTGACGGCGAAATACGCCACCACCGTGCCGGATCCTGTATTGGTGGAGATCTTTCCGCAACAAAAGGATTTCGCGGTGCGCACGTTCGGCATGCCGGGTGTCGAGGGTTTTCTCGGTGTCTGCTTCGGCCGCGTCATCACCGCCAACAGCCCCGCGTCGCAGGGGGCGTCGCCGTCGAATTGGGAGGCGGTGCTGTGGCACGAGTTTTGCCACGTGGTGACGCTCGCCAAGACACGGAACAAAACGCCGCGCTGGTTGAGCGAGGGGATTTCGGTTCACGAGGAGACCGAACAGAACGCCGGCTGGGGACAAGCGATCAACGCGCGCTATCGTGAAATGCTGTTGGACGATGAATTGACGCCGCTCAGCGAGCTAAGCTCTGCGTTTCTGACGGCAAAGTCGCCGCTGGACGTGCAGTTCGCGTACTTCGAGTCGGCGCTCGCAGTAAGGTTTCTCATCGAACGCCATGGGCCCGAGGCATTGAACCGGGTATTGGACGAGTTGGGCGCTGGGCTGCAAATCAACGACGCCTTGGCGCGGCACACGATGTCGTCTCTGGAGCAGTTGGACCAGGATTTTGACACGTTCGCCAAGGACTACGCGAAGAGCGTCGCGCCCAAGGCGAGTTGGGAAACGCCAGATGCGGAGACGGTGACGGATCTCGGTTCCGCGCTATCGTGGTTGAACGCGCATCCGGACAGCGTGCCGGGGCTGACGCGATTGGCCGTGGAATTGGTCCGCGCGGAGCAATGGAACGAGGCCGTCGCGCCACTGGAAAAGCTGCGGACGTTGTTTCCGGAATCGATCGGCGCGGAGAGCCCTTACGCGATGCTCGCGAAGGCGTATCGCGAGCTGGGGAAAGGGCCGGAAGAACGGGCTGTGCTGGAGGATTGGGCGGCCCGCGATGGCGACGCCTTGCCGGCCCAGCTAAGATTAATGGAGTTGGCCGAGGCCCGCGGTGATTGGGCGGCGGTCGCCAGGTTCGCGCGCGACGCGTTGGCGGTGAATCCGTTGACGGCGGCCCCGCATCGTTACCTGGCGAAGGCTGCGGAACAACTCAGCGAGCGTGGCGAGGCGATCGAAGCGTATCGCGCACTCATATTGCTCGACCCGACCGATCCGGCGGAGCAGCATTTTCGATTGGCGCGGATGTTGAAGGAAGACGGACAGGCGAAGGAGGCGCGGCGCGCGGTGCTCCAGGCCTTGGAGGCAGCCCCGCGGTATCGCGCGGCACATGCGCTGTTGTTGGAATTGGGGCCGAGCGAGGCAGTCGACGGAAGCAACGTCACACCGAAGGCCGAGGGCACGACGCCATGAAACCAAAACGATCTGCGATCGCCGGAATGGCGGCGGGCTGCTTGTTGTTGGGGGGGGCCGCGCTCGCACAATACGGTTGGGATCGTGAGTTCCGCAACTTCGATCGCGACACGTTGCCGGCCGATCGCGCCGGCGTGCCGGATTGGCAGGTCGATCCGCATTTCAAACACGACGTGTTTACGTTTGTGCGCGTGCAATACGACTCCGTTGGTCGTCGCGGCGGTTGGGGACGTGGTCGAGGCGGCGGGTGGCGAACCGATTTCCCGGACAGCGATTTGAACTTTCCGTTTCGGCTGCAGCAGTTGACGTCGATGAAGGTCGATCCGCAGCCGATCATCCTGCGGCTGACCGATCCGCGGCTGTTTGACTACCCCTTTCTGTACATGATCGAGCCGGGCGGGCTCTACTTCTCCGACGAAGAAGTCGCTTGCCTACGCCGTTATCTGCTCAACGGCGGCTTTCTGATGGTCGACGATTTCTGGGGCGATTACGAGTACCAGAACTTCTACGAACAGATCAAACGCGTGTTCCCGGAATTCGAGCCGGAAGAGTTGGAGATCGATCACGAGATCTTCCGCTGTGTGTACAAGCTCAAAGAAAAGCCGCAAGTGCCCGCCATTAACACGTACCAGTCGTACGGTCCGGACGTCACCTGGGAACCGCGCCATGGCGGCGACAGCCAGACGGTGCATTATCGCGCGATCAACGACAAGAAAGGGCGGATGATGGTGATCATTTGCCACAACACGGATCTCGGGGACGGCTGGGAACAAGAAGGCGCTGACCCTGGCTATTTCCGCGAGTACGCGGAGAAGAAGTCGTACCCGATGGGAATCAATATTGTCACGTATGCGATGACGCATTGAAGGTGTTTGGGAGCGATTTTCTGGTTCGATCGCGGATTCTGTCAGGCACAACTTTTGCGCGATCTTGGGATGTTGCGGCGATTGCGTTTGTTGGATTGGTTTTGGATTTCGACGGCGGTGCCTGACCTACAGTTTTGACTTCATTGTTCCTTCTACTTTCGAGTTGCCTGTGCTGACGGACGCTGATGCTTTCGATGTGGAACGGCAAGTCGTGGAACACCTGCGCGAGAGTCGCGGGCGGATCGCGACCGAGTTGGGGAAGGTGATCATTGGGCAGAAGGAGGTCACCGACCAACTGCTGATCAGTCTGTTCGCAGGCGGGCATTGCCTGATTACCGGCGCGCCGGGGCTCGCGAAAACCTTGCTGGTGCGGACAATCGCGCGGATCTTCGCGCTCAAGTTTCAGCGAATTCAATTCACGCCGGACTTGATGCCGGCCGACATCACGGGCACGGAGATTCTGGAAGAGACCGGCGACGGCCGCCGGCGGATGCAGTTCGTGCCGGGGCCGATCTTCGCCAACGTGATTCTGGCCGACGAGATCAATCGCACGCCGCCGAAGACGCAGGCGGCGCTGTTGGAAGCGATGCAGGAGCATCAAGTCACGGCGGCCGGCGTGCGGTATCCACTGGAGGAGCCGTTCTTCGTGCTGGCTACGCAAAACCCCATCGAGATGGAAGGTACGTATCCGCTGCCGGAGGCGCAGCTCGATCGGTTCATGTTCAATGTGATCGTCGACTACCTGCCGGAAGACGACGAAGTGACCGTGGTGCGGCAGACGACTTCGCGGCAACCGGAGGCGCTCGAGGCGCTGTTCGACGGGGAGCACGTGCTGCGATTCCATGAAGTCGTCCGCAAGGTGCCGATCGCCGAGGAGGTCGTGCGGTACGCGGTGAGGCTGGCGGCGGCCTCCCGACCGGGACAAACTGGCACGCCCGACTTTGTGAATCAATGGGTCAACTGGGGCGCCGGCCTGCGCGCGCCGCAATGCCTGGTATTGGGCGCGAAGGCGCGAGCGCTGCTGGCGGGGCGGTATCACGTGTCGCCGGACGATATTCGCGCGCTCGCGCATCCGACGTTGCGGCATCGCATTTTGCTGAACTATCGCGCCGAGGCCGACGGAATTTCGGTGGACGGGTTGATCGACCGCTTGCTCGAACACGTGCGAGGGCCCCAGGCGTGAGCACCGTCGCACGCAACACGGCCGGCGGGTCGCGCGCCTCGGGCGCGGCGTCCGGGTTTATCGACCCGGCGACGTTGATGCGGATTAAGAGCTTGCAGATGCGGGCGCAGGCGGTCGTCGAAGGGTTCATGTCGGGGATTCATCGCAGTCCCTACTTCGGCTTCTCCGTCGAGTTCAGCGAGTACCGGCAGTACAGCCCGGGCGACGATCCTCGATATCTCGATTGGCGGCTGTACGCGCGTTCGGACCGGTATTACTTGAAGCGGTTCGAAGATGAAACGAACCTGCGTTGTTATTTGCTGGTCGATACGAGCCGCTCGATGGGCTATTCGTCGATTGGCTATACGAAGAGCGACTACGCGCGGACCGCCGCGGCGACCATCGCTTATTTCCTGTCTACGCAGCGAGACGCTGTCGGCTTGCTGACGTTCGAGGACGAGGTCGTCGGCTATTTGCCGCCGCGCTATCGCCCGGGACATTTGCGGCACGTGATGGCGGCGCTGCAGCGCGAACCGGAGGGGAAGGCGACCAATCTCGTCGCGCCGCTCCAGCAGATCGCCGCGACGGTGCGGAAACGCGGCCTGGTCGTGATGATTTCCGATTTGCTCGCGCCGGTGGACGTGCTGGCAACGCACTTGGGCTACCTGCGTTCGCAGGGGCACGAGGTGATCTTGCTGCGCGTGCTGGATCCGGCGGAAGTAACGTTCGAGTTTCAAACTCCGGCGATGTTTCAGGATATTGAGTCGCAACGCGAGTTGTACGTCGATCCGCTCGCGGCGAAGGCCGGGTACTTGGAACGCTTTAACGCGCACGCGGACGCGCTGCGGAAGATTTGTGAGAACCAGGGGATTGAACTGGTAACGATTCGCACGGATCGTGCCTTGGAGATGGTGCTGTTCGATCTGTTGCGACTGCGGATGAGTCGCTCGCGCCGCGCCGCGCGACGGCCCGGCGGGCGCGGGGGAGGACGCGGATGAGTTTCCTCGCTCCCTTATTTCTCTTTGGCGCATTCGCGGTCGCGGCGCCCGTGTTGTTTCATCTGATTCGGCGCTCGCCGCAAGGCAAGATGCCGTTCAGTTCGTTGATGTTTCTCACCCCGTCGCCGCCACGGTTAACGCGGCGAAGCAGGCTCGATCACTTGTTGCTGCTGCTGTTGCGGGCGGCGGCGTTTTGTCTGCTGGTGCTGGCCTTCGCCCGGCCGTTCTTACGCGAAGCCGCGGCGTTGAATCGCGAGGCGGCCGATCGGCAGCGCGTGGTGGTGCTGGTGGATACGAGCGCCAGCCTACGGCGCGGCGATTTGTGGGCGCAGACGCTCGCGGCGGCGGAAGCGACGCTGACGAAGTTGCGACCGCAAGACGAATGGGCAGTGCTGGCGTTCGACCAAGGGACGCGGCCGGTGGTGGGCTTCGCCGAATTGGCGGCCCTCGATCCGGGACAGCGGCCCGCGTTGGCGATGAGCCGTTTGAAGGAGTTGACGCCGACGTGGCAATCGACGGAATTGGCCGAGGCCCTGATCGAAGCGGTCGGCGTCGTCAATGAAGGAGCGGACAAAACGGAACAGACGGCGCGCGGGGCGCGGCGCGTCGTACTGATCAGTGATCTGCAGCAAGGCAGCCGCATCGAGGCATTGACCGATTTCGAATGGCCGCGCGATGTGGAGTTGGAACTGCGGACGGTCGCGATCCAGGGAGGCAACGCGTCGGTCAGTTTATTGGGCGGCGACGACTCGCCCAGCACGTCCGAACGCGGCGATTTGCGCGTTCGCGTGACGAACGAAGCGGATTCGACCGGCGAGAATTTCCAATTACGTTGGCGGGGGGACGCGGACGCGACGGACGCGTCGCCGATCGCCGTCTATGTGCCACCGGGGGAGTCTCGCGTCGTGCGATTGCCGAAGCCCAACGATCCGGCGAACCAGCGCCGCGTCGAGTTGCTGGGCGATGCGCAGCCGTTTGATAACACGTTGTTCGTCGCCACTCGGCCAGTGGACGAGGTGGAAGTGTTTTACGTCGGCGCAGAACGCACTGACGATGCTACGCAATTGCGGTACTACGCCGAACGCGCACTAGCCGAAGCGCCGGGACGAAGCGTGAGCGTGAAGACGATTGCGCCCGATGGCGCGTTGCCGGAGTTGCAGCCGCGCAAGACTCCGCTCGTCGTGTTGGGAACGGAAGCGGGCGAATCGCAACGAGCGGGCTTGCGGGCGTACCTGGAAAGTGGCGGCACCGTCTTGTCCGTGTTAACCGCGGCGGGGGCGCACGAGACGCTCGCGATGCTGTGTGGCTTGCCGGCCATCGAATCGACCGAGGGCGTCCTATCGGACTACGCGATGCTCGGTCAAATCGATTGGCGGCATCCGCTGTTCGCGCCGTTGGCGGGAGCGCAATACAACGACTTTACCAAGATTCGCTTTTGGAAATACCGACGGTTGGCGGCCGATTTGCTGGGAGAAGCACGAGTCGTCGCGGCGTTCGAGAATGGCGATCCGGCCGTGATCGAAAAACTGGTTGGCAAGGGACGGCTGGTCGTGTTGACCGCCGGTTGGCAGCCGGGCGATAGCCAGTTGTCGCGGTCGTCGAAGTTCGTGCCGTTGATGCAGTCGATGTTGGCTCTCTACGACCCCGGGTTGTTCGAGGCGCGGAGTTATGTTGTCGGCGAGCGCGTGCGTTTGCCAGCGCAGCCCGCGGGCGCGACGGAATTCAACATTCAGCAGCCCGATGGAAGCCCAATCACCTTGCCTGCCGACGCTGAGACCTTTGCTGACACCGCGGAGCCGGGCGTGTATGCGCTCGATCTGCCGGCGGGGCGGCAGGATTTTGCGGTGAATCTCGACCCGCGCGAGAGCCGCACTTCGCCGCTGCCCGTAGAGACGCTGGAGCAATGGGGCGCGCGGCTGACGAACGAGGAACGCCGTGCGCAGCAGGCGGAGCAATCGCGGCAACTGCGCGACGTGGAACTGGAAGGGCGACAAAAGCTCTGGCAGTGGTTGGTCGTGGCCGTCTTGGCGGTGTTGATCGCGGAAACCTGGCTGGCCGGGCGGCTGAGTCGTCCGAGCCTGAACCAAGCGGAGGGCTTGGCCTCATGAGAATCGAACTATGGATGGCGTTGGAACGCGTGGCGCAGCGGATTCGCGGCGCCCGATTGTGGGGCGGGCTGACGCTGTGCTGGTTGATGTGGGCGGCGCTCGCCGGAGGCGCTTATTGGTCAGTCACCGCGCCGCAGGGCGCCGCGGCTTCGAGCGACTCGATGTTGCTCGCGCTCGGCATCGGCGCACTGGCCACGGCGCTTCTGTGTACGATTCGCGCGCTGCGCTCGGCACGTGATCCATTGTGGGTGGCGCGGCGGATCGAGGCGCGGCATCCGGAATTGTCGTCCGTGTTGATGGCCGCGGCCGAGCAGGCCGCCTCGCCGCCGGGCAGGCTGGGCTTTCTGCAGACGCAAGTGATCAATCAGGCGTTGCAGCATTGCCGCCGCAATCCCTGGGAAGAGATGATTTCGGTCTGGAAACTGGTCGGGTTGCAGATCGCCCACTTCAGCGCGCTGGCGGCGTTTTTGGTGGCGTTCAGCGCGTTGGCCGTGCATGCGCGCTCGGTGCGTCCGACGGAAACCGTCGCGCAACCGGCAAAGGTGGAGCGCGCGGACTATGAAATTCAAGTCGAGCCGGGAAACATCGAGTTGGAGCGAGGCTCGTCGCTGCTCGTGGTGGCCCGATTTGGGCGGCAGGTGCCGGCGGACGTGGCGCTGGTCACCGAGAATGCGTCGGCGGATTCCGCGACGCGGTCGATGTCGCGCAGCCTCGAAGACCCGGCGTTTGCCGGCCGTGTGGCCGAGGTCTCGGCGGATCTCGCCTACCATGTGACCTACGACGGCCGCCGTAGCGAAACCTACCGCGTCAAGGTGTTCGACTACCCGGCGGTGGAACGGGTCGACGCCATCTTGCGTTATCCTGCGTTCACAGCGAAGGAATCGCAGACGATCGAAGACATTCGGCACGTCACCGCGGTGGAAGGGACGGAGTTGACGCTAATCGCGCGGCTCAACAAGCCGGTGCGCGCGGCGCGCTTCAAGGACGAGAAGTTCGGCGATCTGACGCTAGCCGCCGACGCCGACGATCCGCGCGTCGTGCGAACGACGTTGACATTGAAGGACACGCGCCGGCTCCGTTCCGAGTTGATCGACGCCGAAGGACGCCAGCAAAAGCAGGCCACGGAGATTGCCATCAAAGTGCTGCCGAACAATCCGGCAACCATCACGATGAAGCGGCCGGCGGGAGACGCGCAGGTTTCGCCTTTAGAGGAGTTGGAACTTGCGGCGGAACTGGCCGACGACTACGGCGTCTCGCGGCGAGGGATTCAATACATGACCGCCGATGGCACGGAGCATGAAGTGCTACTGGGCGGCGACG
>JALHLM010000276.1 GCA_022844585.1 Pirellulales bacterium
TTCAACCCGAAATGTGGCGCACCCTGGAGCACGCCGGTTGGGTGGCGTTTGAAGACGTGTTCTTGTTGATCTCCATTCACCGCAGCGTTCGAGAGATGTCCCGATCGGCGGACACCCGCGCGGCGTTGGAACACAGCTATCAACGGGTTGAACTCGAAGTGCAGGCCCGCACGGCAGATTTACAAAGGCAGTCGTTACAACTCGCACGGCAAGCCAGCGAATTGGCTAGTGCGTGGAGTCGCGCGGAGGAAGCGAATCGCGCGAAGAGCGCTTTTCTCGCCAATATGAGTCACGAGATTCGTACGCCCATGACGGCCATTCTGGGATTCACGGACCTGCTGCTGGGGGAATGCCGTACGGCCGAAGCATGCGAGTCGCTGGAGACCATCAAGCGCAATGGCGACCACTTACTCGCGCTGATCAACGACATTCTTGATCTCTCAAAAATTGAAGCAGGGCGTCTGGAAGTGGAAACAACGTCCTTTCCGCTTCGTCCCTTACTTGCGGAATTGGAACAGTTGATGCGCGTACGCGCATTGGAAAAAGGTCTAGTGCTCGAATTCGAGGTCGACGCGTCCGTGCCGGAGACCATCGCGAGCGATTCCACGCGTTTGCGGCAGTTGTTGCTCAATCTCCTGGGAAATGCCATTAAGTTCACTCAGTGCGGCTGCGTGCGGCTATCGGTCGACGTGAGCGCGACGCCCCCGGGGAAAACACGATTGGCGTTTGTGGTCGTCGACACGGGAATCGGCATTGCGGCGGACATCGTGCCCACACTTTTTCAACCGTTTGCACAGGCGGACGCGTCCACAACACGGCAATTTGGTGGGACTGGACTGGGCCTGGCAATCTGCAAACACCTTTCCAAGCTGATGGGGGGAGATATCCATGTCGTCAGCGAGCCCGGGAAGGGAAGCACATTCCAGTTCTTTATCGAGGTGTCCGAAGCGTGCGGTCCGACGGGAAAGGTTGATCCCGGGAGCGAGCGCGAACGTAGTTTGCCTGCGAATTCCAGAGTGTTTTCAGCGTCGCTCGACGCTCGCATCTTGCTGGCGGAGGATGGGCCCGACAACCAGCGTTTGTTGCGGCACATTCTCACCAAGGCCGGCGCTTCCGTGGTGATCGTCGAAGACGGGCGGGCTGCGGTGCGCGCGGCGTTGGCGGCCGCCGCCGCGGACGAGCCGTTCCACGTGATCCTGATGGACATGCAAATGCCCGTCCTGGACGGCTATCACGCCGTACGGCAATTGCGCGCCGCGGGGTACCGAGGCCCCGTCGTCGCACTCACGGCTCACGCTATGGCGGGCGATCGCGACCTGTGTCTTTCCGCCGGTTGCGACGAATACCTCACCAAGCCCATTCGACGGGCTGAGATGCTGGCGACGTTGCAAAGCGTCATGGAACGCGCTCGCCAAACTCTGCCGGCGAAGTTGGCGGCCGGCTCCGACGGGAACTAATTCGTCGTCGCTGCACTCTAAACCGCGGGGAACCGTTACGCCCCACGTAACTCGCCGACCTCTCCGGACGCCCCGCCAGACTGTTTTTCGCGCCCCTTCCCGCTGAATATCGACTCTCCCAGAAATAAAGTTGCCCAGTTTGACTGGTCGGTTTATTCTGGAAGGCCGCAACCCGTTTTTTCGGAGTCATGGGCATATGCCGCGCCATCGTCGCAATTGGAACTTGGAAACCCTGGAAAGCCGACAGTTGTTGTCGGTTACCCCTTCTGTTGGGGGTGTCCCGGCCCCGGAGTGGTTCGCAGCCGCCCCCGCGCCGGTCGAGATCTCCAGTCTCGCGACCGCGGCATTGCCGTCGTTGACGACGCTCAATTGGCGCGGCGAGTCGGTTGAAGCCCGTCGCGGCGAATGGCTGGTGCAATTTAACGACCAGTCTGTCTCTCAGATGCAGAGCGCCCTAGACGCATCGCGGTTCATCGCCGACGCGCCGTTCGACGTCCGCGTGTCGCAGGGGATCGGCTTGCCGGGAATGGTGCTGGTGAAGTCGTCCGGCTCTGTCGAAAACACTTTCGATTGGCTGAGCGGCTTGGGAAATGTCGAGTTTTTCGAACCCAACTTCACTCGCCAGTTATACATCGAGGAGCCGAATGATCCCGGCTACGAATTCGACTACGCGTTAGACAACCAGGGATTCTTCCCTAACTCCCTCGCCGACGCGGACATGGATGCGCTGGAGGCCTGGGACATCACAACCGGCGATCGGGATACGATCGTCGCGGTGATGGACACCGGCGTGAATTACTTGCACGAGGACCTGGCCGCCAACATGTGGGTCAACCCGGGCGAGATTCCGGGCAACGAGCGCGACGACGACGGCAACGGGTTCATTGACGATATTCACGGCTACGATTTCGGTGAGCGCGACGCCGATCCGATGGACGAAGAAGGACACGGCACCGCGGTGGCGGGGACGATCGGCGCCGTGGGCAACAACGGCGTCGGCACCGTGGGGGTCAACTGGACCACGCAGATCATGGCGTTGAAAATCGCCGCGGCCGACGGCAGTTTGGACAGCGCCGCGATCATCGAGGCGGTCAACTATGCCACGATGATGCGGTTACGCGGAACGAATGTGCGCGTGTCCAATCACAGCTACGGCGGCGGGCCGCCCAGCGAAGCGGACCGCACGTCCATCGAAGCGCATCGTGATGCGAACATTTTGTATGTCGCGGCGGCCGGCAACGGCGGCATTGACGGCATTGGCGACAGCAATGACCGTGCGCCGGATTACCCCGCCAGCTACCCCTATGACAACATCATCGCAGTTGCCGCGACGGACGCGGCCGACAACATCGCTTCGTTCTCCAACTACGGCATCAACAACGTGGATCTGGGCGCGCCGGGCGTCGAGATCATGACCACGATGGTGGAAGGTGGTTACGGCTACATCGACGGCACTTCGTTCTCATCGCCGTATACCGCTGGCGTTGCCGCGCTGGTAGGCGCTCATGCTCCGACGGCCACTTACAGCGAGATTCGCCAGGCCATCTTGGAAGGTGTGGACCGGATTCCGTCGATGAATGGCAAAGTGTTCACAGGCGGTCGCTTGAACGCACGCGGCGCGCTGGAAGCGATCGAGCGAATCAAGCCGCCGGTGGCCTTGGTTTCGGGGAACGGGGTCGCCATTAGTGACGGCGACTTGACGCCGCAATTGGCCGACAACACGGACTTCGGCAGCGTCAGTGCCGCGAACGGCCGCAAAGTGAACACGTTTGTGTTGGCGAATCAGGGGGGCGTGCCTTTGGAGTTGAGCGGCATCCTGGGCGTGCAGATTTCCGGCGCCAACGCCGCTGATTTCCGCCTGACGGCAATTCCCGCGGACGTTGTGCCTGGGGCCACAACGACGGAGTTCTCGCTCACGTTCGATCCGGCGGCTCCCGGAGTACGCACGGCGCTCGTGACGATCGAATTCCTGTCCGGCGCCACTTACGAATACGCCGTCCGAGGCACGGGTCTCGCGCCGCCCCCACCATGGCAAAACCCTCGCGACAAGTACGACGTCAACAACGACTTGAAGGTCTCTGGCCTGGACGTGCTGTTGATCGTCAACGAGTTGAATCGCTCGGGCCCGCATCCTCTGCCAACGCCGTCGCCGGGCAATTCGCCGCCGCCGTACTACGATGTCAGCGGAGACGGAAGTGTCTCGGCGGTGGACATCGTGCAGATCGTCAATTTCATCAACTCGCGCCCACCTGGCTCGACGGCGACCAATTCCATCGCGGCGACGGACCGCGTGCTGGAAACCGTCACGGTCGATCGTTCGCAGGACGTGTTGTTCACGCCGGTCTCGGACCTGGCGTTGGGCGAATTGGCGAACGGCTTGACGAAACGGAATTCGCGCCGCAGTTAAGCAACCAGTCAATGAGAAGGGCCGCGACAAGATTGCTTGTCGCGGCCCTTTTGTTTTGATGAAGTTCCACGTCTGACGACGGAACGATCAGGCGCCGGCCCGCAGTTCCGCCAGGTGCTGCGCCGTGCCGACCAGCTCGTCCCAGTGCTCATGGATGTAGGCCGGCGGGCCGCCGATCTGGGCGACGACTTGGGCGACGGATTCCGTCGGCACCATCTCGATCGCGTTCCACGGGCAGACGGTCAATTCGTACGGATTCGTTTTCTTCTGCGGAATGTGCACGCAGACTTCGCAGCCGACGCAGCGCTCCAGGTCAATCTGGCAGAAGCTTTGCATGTTGGGCATGCCGTCGAATTGCTGAATCTTGACGATGCAATCGACCGGGCAGACCTCGAGGCACGCCTCGCAGCCGGTGCAGTTGTCGGCGTTGATGACCGCCAACTCTTTGGGAACCTTCTTGCGCGGCCCTTGCTTGGCCATGGATCGACCCTTGCTGCGAACTCACGGGGGGGCAAAACGCCGGGCGGACGCCGACATTGTGAAAATTATAACACAGTCAGCGTCGACGAAGAGGTCCGGTTGCGGCGGAATTCGACCGGATCGCGACGCGGCACGTCAGCCTTCACCACCATCGTCTTCGCAGAAGGCGATCTGGATCAAATTCGTCTCGCGGCGATCGTGCTCGTCCAGCTTGTCCAAAAAGGCGAGCAGGACGGGATTCGCCTGAGACAGCATCTCGTCGGCCAATTCATCCGTCTGGGGATGACAAATCGGCAAGACGGCCAACTGGCGACGGAACACTTCGTGGTCCGCACGAAGCCGAACGATCTGATCGGCCAGATGCGGTTTTTCCTCGACGACGGCCTGCATATAGCCGCCGGATTCTTCCAGTTCCATCAAGCGGAGCAGGTGCCTTTGCAGAGATTCGGCGATAAATCGCACGCTGGAGAGCTTGCGGTCCGCCCCGACGCTGTCCAGGTCCCACTGGACCGTAACCCGGAGGGCCTGCTTGACGTACTCCAGCGTCCGGTGCTCCATCAGGGTTTGCGCGGCGATGGTCCGCGCGTCCATTGCGGTCTGCATGGCAATTCCCCTCCTTCACGAGGCGTTCGGCGTCCCTGGCACGTGCATCATAAGTCAAACGAAAACGGAATTGCAATCCTTGGTACCCATAACGGGGGATATTTAATCTGGATACGATTGTTCGAGGCGCGACTGAGCGATTCCGGTCGCCCTGCGTAATAGACTTGGGTGCTGGCCTTGCCACGTCGCCCTCCAGGCGTCACGGTAAGCGGCGATTCGGTAAGCAATCACCAGGCGGGGACGAACTCGTGGCGCAGACAGCTCGCGAAAAACAAATGGCCGACGCCGAGGAACTGCTGGGCGACAGCCTGGCCAGGGTCGGATTCGTGAAAGGCCTGTTCTTCGGGCGGCATTTGGCGGCCCGGCTGCCGGCATATCCCAAGTTCCACGCCGCGGACGCGGTCGGCGAACAGGTCGCTGCATTGCGGTCGTATTGCGATCGCGAGATCGACGCGGCAGCGATTGATCGCGACGCGCGAATTCCGGACCAGGTGATTCGCGGACTCGGCGATCTCGGCGTGCTCGGGGCCTGCTTACCGATGGAATCGGGCGGACGTGGGCTTTCGCAATCGTCTTATTGCCGGCTGATCGAGGTGCTGGGCCATCACTGCGGCAGCACGGCGCTGTTCGTGAATGCCCATCACTCAATCGGTCCGCGGGCGATCGTGCTGTTCGGCAACGAGGAACAAAAAACCAAGTGGCTGCCGAAACTCGCGACCGGCGAATGGCTGAGCGCTTTCGCGCTCACGGAGCCGGAAGCCGGCAGCGACGCCGGCAACGTGCAAACGACCGCCACGCCGACGCCGGACGGACGCGGCTATGTGCTCAATGGCGAAAAGCGTTGGATCACCAACGGCGGTGTGGCCAGAGTATTGACCGTGATGGCGCGGACGCCGGCCGGCAAAGGGAAGGAAACCAAGGTCACCGCGTTCCTGGTGACGCCGGACATGCCGGGCTTCCAGGTCGTCGAAGAGCGGATGTCCAAAATGGGCGTGCGCGGTACGGCGACGTCGCGACTCGCGTTCCGCGAGATGTTCGTCCCCAAAGAGAATGTGCTCGGGCAGCTTGGCAAAGGATTGAAGGTCGCGCTGACGGTGCTCGACTTCGGCCGGACGACGTTTGGCGCGAGTTGCGCCGGCGCGGCGAAAAAGTGCCTGGAGCTGGCTTCGGCGCATGCGGCGCAGCGCGTGCAGTTTGGCGAAACGCTCGATTCGTTCGAACTGGTGCGCCACAAACTCGCCAACATGGCGGCGGGAATCTATGGCATCGAAAGCGCCACGTATCAGACTGCGGCGCTGATCGATTCCGGCGACGACGACTACATGATTGAAACGGCGCTGTTGAAGGTGTTTTCCACCGAGGTGCTGTGGACGATCGTGAACGACGCGTTTCAGATTTACGGCGGCAAGGCGTACTTCACCGATCAACCGCTCGAGCGGATGCTTCGCGACGCGCGGATCAACCAGATTGGCGAAGGCGCCAACGACGTCCTGCGAGTCTTTAGCGCCCTGGTCGGCATGCGCGACGTCGGATTGGAACTAAAAGGCGTGGTCGACGCGCTGTTGAACCCGCTCGGCAATCTCACGCGCCTGGGCGGGTTCGCCTCGCGACGTCTGGGCAGCATGCTCGTCGCGCCGGCGGTCGAAGTCCGCGCGACGGAGCTACGCGAGGACGCGGAACAACTCGGCGCATTGATCGGTCGCTTCGGCGGCCAGGTCGAAAAGCTGCTGCGAAAATATCAGGAAGGCATCGTCGACCAGCAGTTGCAACTCGCCCGCATCGCCGACGCCGCGGCGGAGTTGTACGTTTCGAGCTGCGTTCTCAATCGCCTCGACGCCGAACTACGCCACGAACCGCACGACAACCACGCCGCCCCGCCGGACTTATCGCTCGGCCGCCTGTTCCTCACCATGTCCCGCCGCCGCACCCTGGGATACCTGGCGGCGCTGTGGGAAAATGATGATGAGGCGATGGGATTGGCAAAGCGCATTTCGAGTTGAACGGCCGCAAGCCGGATGGTTGCTGGAATGTCGAATTTCGAAATCCGAATGACGAATCAAATCCGAATGACTGAATGTCGAATGGTCGATTGCTTGCCCACGACCCCATACAGCCCTGCGTTGGTCTCGATACGGCACTAAGCTATTCGAAATTCGTCATTCGAGCTTCATTCGTCATTCGGATTTAGAACTTCGACATTCCCACCCCCTCTCCGTGTCCACCGTGCTCTCCGTGGTGAATCCTCGGAGTTGACTGTTTCCCGCCCATGCTCCTCGCGAATTCGTTTCACCACTGGCCGACCGCTTTTGACGCCGCGACGGTGTTGTTGTTTGTCGTCGCGGCGATTTCGTTGCCGGCGTTGGGCTACGTCTTCCTGGCGCTCGACATTCGCCGCTACCTGCGGTCGCTGAACCGCGCGTTGATTCGCGTCGCCTCGCAACTCTATTCCACGCCGCGCTGGGCGCTGCCGGAAACCCCGCGCTGCCTGGCGGTGTTCGGGCTGCAGATTCCCTGCACCGAGGAGGAGTTAATGAGCGCCTATCGCGAAAAGGTGAAGAAACTCCACCCGGACCGCGGCGGCGACAAGCGACGGTTCCTGGTGCTGCAGGCGCAGTTCACCGAGGCGATGAAGCAGATTGGGGAGCTGCGCAGGGAGGAGTGAAGGCGACGTAAACTGCCTGCAACATACGGATTCTATGACAAATCGTCCGCGCGCGCATTCATAGTTGGCGCCCCGGCGATTCGCACTTTGTGCGTCGATCAAGTGCTCAATGCAATTTGAAAAGTTTCGGTGAGCCACATTGCATTAGCCCCAAAGGGGCGACCGTAAGTAGCCAGGGGTGAAGCGCAGCGGAACCCCTGGACGGCATCAGCCGACCAATGAAAGTAGCCCCATCGGGGCGGCCGAGTTGTGGCCGTGCATCGGTCGCCCCGTTGGGGCTTGATGGAAATTGTTTTTCTCGACTTCCAGGGGTTCGCTGCGCTTC
>JALHLM010000277.1 GCA_022844585.1 Pirellulales bacterium
GCTTGCAGCGTCACCTCAATATTGCCGCGGGTCGCCTTGGAGTACGGACAGATAGTGTGTGCTTTGGCGACGAGCGCCTCGGTCTGCGACTGCTCGATGCCATTCAGTTCGGCGTTCAACGTCACATTCAGGAAATAGCCGCTGTCATCCTTGTTGAGATTCACCGTCGCGGTCACCTTGATATCGATCGGCTTCAGGGAAATCTTGGCGAGCGCGCCAGCTGCCCCGATCGCACCGCCGAAGCAAGCGGAATAGCCGGCCGCGAACAATTGCTCAGGATTCGTGCCAGGACCATTCGATCCCGGTGGGGAAAGATTCAGATTGATCTTGCCATCCGGGCTCGTGGCTTTGCCTTCGCGGCCGGCGGTGGCACTGGCGGTTTCCGATGCGAGGACTGACATGGATCGTCTCCTTGAGCATGCTACTGAATGAAGGGCGTCATTTCGACAATTCTGACAGAGACCGGGTCGTCTTGGGAAGATCTGGCGATGGCCATACAGACTAGATGAGGGCACTGGAGGATGCCTGTTCGTCGGCGGGTGCTATCTGACCTCGCTGGCTGTCAGTGCTGCAACGAATGTGTTCAGATGCTTGTTGGCCTGCTCGGCTGCTTACTGGTCGTCTGGCGATGCCCCCCACAATGACCGAGA
This sequence comes from Pirellulales bacterium, assembly GCA_022844585.1. Classification (GTDB taxonomy): domain Bacteria; phylum Planctomycetota; class Planctomycetia; order Pirellulales; family JALHLM01; genus JALHLM01. The sequence continues at coordinate 651 of JALHLM010000277.1, forward strand.
ATTCTTACAAGACCCCAGAGGCCGATCTAACGCCGGCAGACTGGGAACTCCGTCGCCAGCGGTTTAAAGCGTGGGCAAAAGACCGCGCAGCGTTTTGGGCCATTGCTAGTTTGGGTTGGGCAGGACTTTTGATTATCGCGTCCATGATTTCGATGCGATGGGTGGGAATCGTTTTTGCCACAGTGGTGGCAATTATGATCCTCTGGGAGTTGGCCGCGTGGGGCTGGCGCTCCGTTAGAAAATGACGTAGGCCGTCTGACATCAGGTGAACCCAGATCAGCTGGACACGCGACGGCCGCGGCGGCGCAGCCAGCAAAAAACACCACCATCGCGGCAACTCATTTCGCGAACGACGAAGACTTGGGCCACCGCCTCGCGAAAACCGAATGGTTCCCAATTCATGATTTCCTCGCAGCTCGGCCGAGACGAAGGCAACTGCAGTGACTATGATCGTTCATCACCTTGCAATGCGGTTTTTGCCCACTTCGCTCGTTGCGTCTGGCAGATCCCAATTCAAGCAACCGACGCGAAATGACGCTGATGCCTTGCTCTCAACCGACAGAACAATTGCCAACTAGCCCGGCCCATCGTGCTGCGAACATCCTGTTGTTTGCTGCCGCGATCTGGGTAGGTGGGCTCGCCGTCCGACCATGTCATTCCGCGCCCGTGACTCTGGCTGTGATCGGCGATTATGGCATCGGCAGCGTCGCGGAACAGCGGGTGGCCAATATGATTAAGACTTGGCAACCGGCGGCGATTCTCACCACGGGCGACAACAACTATCCGAATGGTTCCGCTCAGACCATTGATGGTCACATCGGGCAGTACTATCACGAGTTCATTGGCAACTACCAAGGCTCCTTTGGCGCAGGATCAATCGGCGGCAATCGCTTCTTTCCGAGTCTCGGCAATCACGATTGGCGCAATCCGAATGCCCAGGCGTATCTCGACTACTTTAGTCTGCCGGGCGAGGGATTTCAGAACTCGTCCGGCAATGAGCGATACTACGATTTCCGCTTGGGAAATGCGCACTTCTTCGCCTATGACAGTGACCCGTTTGAGCCAGATGGCGTGCGACAGGGTTCCGTTCAGGCAGAATGGCTGCGCAGCCAATTGGCGGCAAGTGACGCGACATGGAAAATCGTTTACTTCCACCATCCGCCCTTTTCATCCGGATTGCACGGTAGCAATCCGGTAATGCAGCTACCATTCAAAGCCTGGGGCGCAGACGCGGTTCTCTCGGGGCACGATCATACTTATGAGCGCGTCATCTTCGACGGATTCCCTTACTTCGTGACCGGCACGGGAGGCGCTGGCCTCTACTACTTTAATGATCCAATCTGCGGTAGTCGCACCCGGTTTAACGACGCTCATGGGGCCTTGCGAATCACCATCGACGGAGAGCAGGCTCTGTACGAGTTTCTCTCGATCGACGACGGCGCGAACGGCTATAATGGCGGGCGACTAATTGACCGCTACTTGGTGGACACGCAGCATCCCGCGATCGATCCGATTCCGGGCGACGGGGACCAAAATGGTGACGTCGACATCGCGGATCTCAATGCCATCCGTAATGGCTTCGGCAGTCAGACTGGCGGAGATGCAAACCACGACTGCCAAGTATCTATCGCGGACCTCAATTGGGTTCGCAATAACTTTGGTGGGCAGGGTACTGGGGATACGAATCAGGACGGTCGAATCAACGTTATTGACCTGAACGCTGCGCGCAACAGCATGGGAAGTAATATCCGTGGCGATGTAAACCGCGACGGCGTGATCGACGTCGTTGATCTGAACCTGTTGAGGAACAACTTTGGCAGCAGGGCGGAACCAAGTTCGGTTCCCGAGCCGCCCGCCTTAACACTTTCTGTCCTGACGGTGTTTCTGCTCCTTTGCGGCTACGTCAAGAGGGACGGACAAAAACTACGCTCCGCCGCCCAGCGATGACGACGATTGCCAGCTAATGGCGTTTAACTAATTGCCCTGCTGGATGATTCAGAAAGGCGAATATAAGCGCTGGCAGCCTTGTTCATCGAGTTCGCAATGACCTCCTCAAGTCGGTCTCGAGTTTAGGCAGCGCTCGGCATAATGCGCTCAGGACTTCCTAACAACGCACAGCGGCTAAGCCCAGCACTCAGGACGCCGCAGCTATCAACGCACAACGTTGCTCCGAGTCTCGCATGTCAACAACGTGACCGCCAAAAGCCACTACGCCGACTTTCGCTTGGCCTTCTTGAGCGCCAGCGAAACGCCCTCGTATTGGGCCTTCTGAGCGATCGCTCCTGGTGTGCGGCTGAACATTTTGGCCAACTCTTTGGTCGAGACCTTGCCGGCCAACGATTTGAACTTCTTGAGTTCCGTCGGCGACCACGGCTTCCGCACGGGCTTCTTCGTATTCTTGGCCATCGTAGCTCCTTGTTGATAGGGTGAGGCCATGATCCTAGCGGTCGATACCGAACCATCCAAGGGGGAGCGAGTTCTCACTCCGTATTGTGTCATCGTGCGAAGAAAGTGGATTGAACATCGAACAAAGAGGGATGAATCGAGAAAACTTGCATGTAGCCAAATGCCGAGGGACAATTTAAGGGCGAATCCCGGCAAGTATGCTAGGCCGCTGACCTGTCCGTAGATTGCCAAGCAGTCTCCGCAACACTTGAAGGAGATCGAGAAGGCCTTCGGCGGCGAATGACGATTCTGGCGACATAGTCTTAGGAATCCTGTCGCGTGGCACCGGCAAAAGTCATGATGAAGTCTGCTCCATAAGCGGTTGAGGGAGTCTGGTAGCCAGCTACGCACTCGCCGACCGATGCGCGGCGCACAATCTCGACCGCGGTCCACGAGGTGAGCGTATAGGCCTCCACTGTTTCCAGCCGACTCTTTATATGTAATCCCGTTGCGTCCCACGCCTCGCCGACCACGACGCTGCGAGAGCGCGCACGCTGGTCTGACGTGGGACCGATTGGCAATCTTTTCTCGATCTGACTCTGGAGCACCTTTTGACTAAACTTAGTTGCCAGCAGACGTTTGACTGGACGTGGTATGGCTGTGGCGAACGACAGCATCGGCGTCGCCTCGAAGAAGACCTCGATATCGGGAATGTGTGTCGAATGCCAGGCGGTGGAGATATCACCCCAGCTCACGCCGACAACCGGTCGCGCACCAGCGCCAAAGTCAACATTCGATCGTGGTGCGCGACGCAGTTCCACTAGTCGTCCATTCCGCCGCACCTGTGTACCTCTCCCCAAGGCTTCGGCCATGGTTTTCGCCGTCCCGCGCGTAATCCCTCCCATGCCACCGATCGACAGTCGTAGCCGCTTCGCTGTCGGCAGGCGACCGTGGAGGTGCGCCGCGAGGCAATCGCTGGGTACGACGTCGAAGCCAGCGCCCGGCAGTATCATGATTCCTGCTGACTTCGCTGCTTCGTCACGATCGGCCAGGGCCTCGAAGACGCTGATCTCGCCGGTGATGTCGATGTAGTGGACGCCGTGCTGCAGGCAGGCGTCGACCATGGGACGCGAAGTGGCCGAAAACGGTCCGGCCGCAAGCAATACGGCGGACATTCCTTGAATCCCTTCGCTCACGTCCAGAGGCGATTCGAGGCTAAATGCCCGGCACTCAAGACCTAACCGATCGGCTAGCGGCTGCAGCTTTTCACGACTGCGACCAGCCAGTACCGGTTGCATTCCTGTCTCGATTGCGCGCTCGGCCGCTAACTGCCCCGTGTATCCACTAGCGCCGTAAATCAGAAAACGGGGCATCACACTTCACCCATGAATTGAGGGGGAGCACTTCACGTCGAGCCGACGAACGCGTCTTGCAGTAGGGTCGAAGCTGCCCCTGAAGATAGCATAGTTGTTCCGGTGTAACGACAACGAAAACGCTACAGCACCGCGTCAGGCAGAACCAAGACTGAGCTTCCACTAGGAGAACGTCGCGCGTCGCCTGAAACTCGCCAACGGACCCCGTGGAGTTCGTGGAGGTAGTCGAGGCATTTCTTGGGGGACATGAAAGTGTCCTGGCACTTTTTTAATTGCGGGCCAGCGGTCATCGAGCTGCTAAAGCAGTTGCCGGGACGTCGCCGTCGACGTGAATGGTTCTCACTGCTCACTCCAAGGTCGACCCGGAGGCGGCAGTGGTGGCTCGCTCCAGCGCCAGATTGGTCGATAGCATATGCTCAGAAACGGGGTTTCCAGCCAAGTCCCAGATTTCTGCTGCGATTGGAGCAGCGCGTCCAATGCGCCACTCGTCAGTAACGTGCGCTCGGCATTCCAATTCGGCTGGGCAGATCGAATTAGGTGCTCAATTCCTTCAAGCAACAAAGTAAAATGAGCGCCAGGACGAGCCTCTTGAGTCCAGAAATGGGTTGACTCAATTTGACTGTCCCTATATCGCCAGGCCGCTGACCAACCGCCCACAGCCCCGTTGAGTTCCAACAGCGACACTTGCAAACCGTCGTTGTACTCCAATCTCAGAAGCTTTGGCTCTGGCACGCGTGCGCGGAGCTCGGGCCAGGTGCCCGAGCGATCCGGAAGACGATCCCAGGCGGCCTGAAACAGAACTGGATCAATCGCTCGCTCGTCCCAGGCCTGCCACACAGCATCACCATTTAGGCATTGGACAGCGCGCACGCCGGTTTCGCCATTCTTCCGCTGTTCAGCCAGCGCTTGGACCGCCTCCAATGCATGAAACCCATAGGCATCCGTCGTATGAAAGGTGAGTGCCACGATCTCCTCAACGTTTGCACCACGCTTCACGTCGGCCGCAGGATGACGCCAAGTCAGTGGCACGCTGGAGCCAGCCATCAAAGGAACCTGCAGTTCCTGGGCCGTATCGTAAATGTGCTTGGCGTCTTCCCAGTTGTCGGCCAGATGTTTGTCGACAAAGACGGGTACAGTACGATTGCTCGCCCGAAAGACTTCGATTATCTCGTCCCAGAAACGCCGCTTGGGATACTGCTGATTCCCTGTGGACGAACGCGGATAGTCGCCATGCTCGGCAATCAGCAACACACCGTCGACCGCGAGTTGATCGGTCCCGAGCGTCAGTGCGTCAGCGATTTGGTTGTAAATTGGAAATCGATGCGATGCGGCGAGTAGGCGACTAATATCATTTGGCGGTCGCTGGTCGGTATAAAGCGAAGCCAACTCGAGCGATGGCATGCGCCCTTTGCCGTCCAACGTATCGCTCAAGAGTAAGCGGCTCACGATCATGTCGGCGTGGGAGTTGTGCCGGTATTCCGTGACAATGGCGGCGATGCGTTTCTTGGCCATCGGCTCGACGGCGTCCGATGGCCGAGCAAACAGCATAAGCAATACAGCGATCAATGGCATCCCCGTGGTCGCTCGCACATAGCGCGGGGTGCTATTCGAATTGAATTCGAGCAATTCCATAGACCAAGAACTCCGGAAGTTGAAACGTCAAGCGACCGGCTTGCACATCCAATTCAATAGGCACTTCTTTGCTCTCTTCAGGAGTGATGAAGTGCACCGACCGGACGCGTGCTACGCCGGTCAAGGGAACATCGACTTCAATTTTAGAAGCCGCGATCGGCTTTTCGTCCTCGATTCCCTGTCCACGTCCTGGTCTGCCTTCTTCATCCAGCGGCGACTCTTCGCGATTGTAATTCACAAAGTGTAAATCCAGCTCGCGAGGCAAGCTCCTCGGACGGCTCGCCGACACACGCACCGTCTGCGGGGCAGCGAAGCGACTGCGGGCTGCCGGCAGTGCCTCATCCAGCGTTTTCAGGGAGTGATCGTCCTTCAACACTGCTTGATATGTCAGCGCGAGTTCAGGCGTAACCAAGTCGTCCGGCACGACGTCAAATAACACGTGGAGGTCCAAGAGCGCACGTCCCAGTTTTCGAAAACGTTCCACCGCGGCGATGTCTCCCTCATGGACGGCGCGACGGGGAAACAAGAGCAACACCTCCGCTTGCGACTGGTTCCCCAGAAACAGCTCATTATGCCGAGCCAGGAACTGGTAATAGTGGACGATTTCTTGCCTCGCCGCTGGATCCGTGAAATTCGTGTAAAAGCCCATTGGCGCGCCACCATTGGCGGCCAGTTCAGCGATTGTTGCACGAATGCGCGTCGATTCATATTTCCCGAGTGTGAATGGACGATCGCCCGTTGCGCCACGTAGGTATCGCGCTTGGAGCGTCGCCTCTCCCAGGATGCCTTTGCGGAGGTCAGTTCGATTGGCCTGGTCGCCGGTGCTGTACCAAGCATATGTCTCGTCGCGTGCCCATTGTTCCAGAGGTAGCAGGCACCGCTCGTCGCCATCGAGCTGCGAAAAGTCGCCCAAATGATTCCACTGGGCCAGCAGCAAGTCCGGCTTGATTGAGCGGCCATGCTCGATGAAGACTTCGTCAAACGCTTGTTTGTTCGAAATCTGAGAAAATCGAAGCATCTCGCGGCGGAGCGGTGTCGACTCGCTGGCCGAATGCCAGGAGACGATTTCGGTAAAGTGATGCGTTGCCAGGTCCTCGATGTCGAACTGCTCCCGAAGCCCTGCCGCAGTGAACCGCTGCTGCAGGTAATCGCGAAAGTCGCGCTGACAATGGGGGCAAAGGCAATTGTGTCGATAGAAATAGTTCGTGATAAAGCCGTCGACGCCACGAGCGATGCCGTGTCGTACCCAAGCCTTGAGCACCGCACGCCAAGCGGGATTGCGCAGGCAGCCCCAATACTCGCTCATGCCGCCAATGGAATACGAGTGATTGACGATGGGCTGACCGTCGACATCCTTTTCGAGCAGATCCAGTGGATCCTCCACCGGTCGGGGACCAAGCAGGCGATCGTCCCACAGCTCGCGATAGAACTTGAAAAAGCCTCGCGGGCCTTCAGGACTATCGGGATCTCCCACCAGAAACTCAATATTGAAATGGCCAACGACGCGGACGTTTCGAGCATGCAGTTGTCGGTTCAGGTTCTCGAACCAGTCTCCCAGCTCGCCCAGACCTCGCACTGGAAAATGGGCCGGATAGCCTCCATAGTGCGGCGTGTGACCCAAGCTCCACAAGTGAGCACCGTAGAACCCGACTTGCGCGACTTCGGCGCGGGTGTCTTCGACAAACGAAAGGTAATCGGGATGCGCGTAGTCAGACCAGTGCGCTACGAGGCGTGTGAATTCGAATTGGCCAGCGCCTCGATTCGTTGCTGGTGAAGCAGCGAAGTGTTGAGAAAAGGCCTGCGGCGGCAATGCCAACTCCGGAGACGGCTGCGCCAGCGCGGCGTTAGCACAAATGGCCCACCAGGCGAAGATAAGACGCCATC
>JALHLM010000278.1 GCA_022844585.1 Pirellulales bacterium
AAATCCGCGATCGAAGGGGCTTCGGGCCATTGATGGGCACGGTCTACCAGCCGATTGACAACACGACGCAATCGAATGCGAAGGACACCTTCGTGGCGGAAATTCGGGCCTCGGAAACGACCGGGGAATGCCTCGCCGCACCTTGCGAAGCCACCAGTGAGGTTGTCACTTGGACGCCAGCCGCCGCGGCCCCAACCGCGAAAGTTGCTCCGTCCGAGGAATTGATCCATTTGTTGCGCCGCGTTAGCCGGCAAATGGCCGAGTCGGCCGATCAACTGGAAGATTGCGAGATGTACTTCCGAGCCGATCAATTGCGCGAGGTCGCGACGGAATTACGGCTGGAAGCCCGCAGCGCCGGCGGCGAATGGTCCCTGGCCCCTCTCGGCGCTGTGCAGAGAACCACCGCTCCGAGTCCGGAGCGGGACCTGCAAAGGGAAAACGAAGAACTGCGGGCGGAAATTGACCGGCTGCGGGAATCGCTGCGAGCCCAAGTTCCGAACGCGGACGCAAAGTTCCGCTAGTTCAGCCCTGCTGCCCACGAAAAGAAAGTCACACAGCCATCCTTCCCGTTGACGGGGAGGATGGCTTTTTTCGTCGACCAACGCATGGATATGTCGACCAACTCGTGGATCTGAGTCCCAGACAATCAGGCAATTATGGCGCTCTGGGTAGGCTTTGGTTGACAGGCCGCAGGGCCATCATTAGTCTGGACTGTTGCGGAAGTTAGCGTCGTTCGGTTGCGCGGCGATCGCCGATTTTCTGGCCTTTTTGCCAGAGAGCCACGGAAGCGAATTCGGCGATTGGAATATGGAAGAGGCATTTTGGGCCGCTCCTCGGAACGCTCCTCTCCACGACCGGTTGGGCAGCGGCCTGCAGTGATCACCGTGCGATATCGAAGTGCTGTGTGCGCCACGGTTTGCGCCTGCGGTGCGGTGATCGCGCCGAAACGTGGAATTCCGCATTGGGCTGGGCTCGTTCTGTTTACCCGGAGGGACTTCCCGCGTCGCGGGTTGGCTAGCTCCACTTAGCAAGAAGGACAGCTACGGACTATGGCTGCCAAGAAGCTCGATTTTCGCGAGATCCTGATCCGCCTGAAGATCATCAGCCCGGACCAATTGGCGGAGGCCGAGCAGCTCGCCAAACAGCAACGGACCAAGATTGCCGACGCCCTGATCCGGCTCGGTTATGCCGATAGCAACGACGTCGCCCGAGCGCTGGCCCAGGAACATGGGCTGGAATACGTCAATTTGTCCGAAGTCAAGATTCCGCCATCAGTTGTGGAATTGCTGCCGGAGTCGGTCGCGCGCGAAAACTGCGTGCTCCCACTGGCCGAAAACGACGGCACGCTGACCGTGATCGTCGACGATCCGCTCGATTACGACACGCAAGAAAAACTGCGTTTCATCCTGAATCGCGATGTCCGAATCGCCCTGGCGCCCCGCGAACAGATTCTCGAGGCCATCAACCGCAATTACGGCCAGACGGAAGGCGAATCGGCGGACTCCATGCTCCAGGAGTTCACCGACACCGCCATCGACTTCACGGAAACGGTCGACGACGCCCGCGGTTCCGACGAAATCGTCGATGAGACCAGCGCCCCGATCGTGCGGCTCGTGCAGTTGATCATCACCGAAGGGGTCCAACTGCGCGCTTCGGATATTCACATCGAGCCGTTTGAGGACCGCATTCGGGTCCGTTACCGGATCGACGGCGTGCTGGTCGAGCGCGACAGCCCCCCCAGACGGTTGCTGGGCGCCGTCCTCTCCCGACTCAAGATTCTGGCCAAGATGGACATCGCCGAGCGGCGACGCCCCCAAGACGGGCGGATCAAGGTCACGGTTGGGGAGAAAGAGCTCGATCTCCGCGTTAGCGTGCTCCCGACCAACCACGGTCAGTCCGTGGTCATGCGCATTCTCGACAAAGAGAGCATCAAAGTCGGTTTACGTCAGTTGGGGCTGTCCGAGGCCGACTTCCGGGTGATGCAAAACCTGATCCGTCGCCCCAACGGGATCATCCTGGTGACTGGGCCGACGGGTTCCGGAAAGACCACCACGCTTTACGCCGCGCTCAATGACTTGAATCGCCCAGACCGGAAGATCATCACTGCCGAAGACCCGGTCGAGTACTACCTCCCCGGCATCAATCAGGTCGAAGTCCGCCATAGCATCGGGCTCGACTTCGCCCGCATCATCCGGTCCATGCTGCGGCAGGCCCCGAATGTCATCCTCGTGGGCGAGATGCGCGACAGCGAAACGGCCGAGATGGGAATTCAAGCATCTTTGACTGGACACTTGGTCTTCAGTACACTACATACGAACGATGCGCCCAGTGCTATTACGCGCATGGTCGACATGGGCGTGCCGGCATACCTGGTCGCTAGCAGCGTGATTGCCATCCTCGCCCAGCGTTTGGTGCGCGTGAATTGCCAGAAATGCAAGCAGCCGTACCTGCCGAGCGAGGCTCAATTGGAGGCGGCGGGGATCTCCCCGGAGGCCGCCGCCAAGGCGACGTTTATGAAAGGCAAGGGCTGCGGCAACTGCCAGAAAGCAGGCTACCGGGGGCGCATGGGCATCTACGAGATGATGCTGATGACGGGCAAAATCCGGGAGCTGGCGTTCAAGGGAGAATCGTCACAAAACATTCGCAAGGTTGCAGTTGCGGCCGGCATGAGCACGCTCTACCGCGACGGCATGATGAAGGCCATGAAGGGACTGACCAGCATCGAAGAGGTCTTGCGCGTTTCGAAGAAGACGGAAGACGACCGCATCGGCTAGGCGCCAGTTAGCTTGTTGGTGTCGATCGTTGTCCCCGACAAGATACACGTCCAAGGGATCCTGAGCTGCATTGTGTTCGCCGCCTCCGCTAGGGCCACCGATATGGCCCGGGGCCTCACTGGCTTTCACGCAGCCGCAGCCAGGTTTTCAAGACAGTTTCAGTAAAAAGTTGTCGAAGTGATTCGACTCATCGAATAATGAAGGCGTCACGGGAAGTGGTCCGGGCCTCTTAGGCCGCGCTGATGAGCAAGCGTCGCGCGTGCTGATGGACCGTTCCCTAAGGCGGACATTCATATCTCTCATAGCCGGAATTCCAAGTTTGACTTGCTAGCGAAGCGTGGGGACGTGTTGTCGCCAACCGGCGACCGTGCGCGCTCCGACGCCGCGCTAACTTTTTCGACGTACCCATGGCGGCTGAGGCCAGTTTGCCGCCCTGGGTTCTGACTACGCCAGTCCACTCATTGCCAGAGGATGTTGCGAACCGCGTATGGGCACACTGCTGATCGACAAGCTGTTGCAGACCGTGGTCAACCAAGGGGCCAGCGACCTGCACATTTCCGTCGGACAACCGCCGGTCGTCCGCCTGCACGGGCGGATGCGGAAGCTGGAAACCAAGGTGCTCACACCCGACGACACCGTCGGCCTGATGAAGAGCATCGCCCCCGAACGCTGCCAGCAAGAGTTGCAGGAAGTCGGCGGGGCGGACTTTGGGTTCGCCTTCGGCTCGGCGGCCCGGTTCCGCGTCTCCATTTTCAAGCAGCGCGGCAATGTCGGCATGGTGCTGCGGCAGATTCCCAACAAGTTCCTGACCATGGAGCAGTTGGGGTTGCCGTCGGTCTGCAAGGAGTTGATCACGCGTCCCCGCGGGCTGTTTCTGGTGACCGGGCCGACCGGTTCCGGAAAGAGCACGTCGCTGGCGAGCATGATCAACTACATCAACGAGACCCTCGATCACCACATCATCACGATCGAAGACCCGATCGAATTTTACCACTACCACCAGAAATCGACGGTGAATCAACGCGAAGTGGGCGTCGACGTCCCCAGCTTCGCCGAAGCGATTCGCCGGGCTCTGCGTCAAGACCCCGACGTGATCCTCGTCGGCGAAATGCGCGACTTGGAAACAATCGAAGCGGCCATCACCGCCGCCGAGACGGGGCACGTGGTGTTCGGCACGCTGCACACGACCGGCGCTCAAGGCACCGTGAACCGCATCATCGACGTATTTCCCACGAATCAGCAGGACCAGATTCGCACGCAGCTTTCGGTATCGATTATCGGCATCTTGTCGCAGGCGTTGCTGCCGAAGATCGGCGGCGGGCGCGTCGCCGCTTACGAGATGCTGGTCGTCAACCCGGCCATCGGCAACCTGATCCGCGAGAACAAGACGTTCCGTATCACGTCGGCCATCCAAACGGGCGCCAAGCAAGGCATGATCCTGATGGACGACGCCTTGTTCACGCTCTGGAAGGACGGCAAGTGTACGAAGGAAGAATGCTTGACGAAGTCCAATAACCCCGCGGAGCTGGCCGCCCGCATCGCCGGCGCGGAGCGCGGCCTGTTCGACGAGGACGGGGAAGGCGGCGGGCCAGCGAAACCCGAAGGCGCCGGCGGGCACGGATGAGTGGGGAATGACGAATGTCGAAATCCGAATGACGAATGAATGTCGAATGCTTAAATGACTGAATGAAGGAAAAACATTGCGCAAGGTAACACATTCGACATTCGGATTTCGACATTCGTCATTCGCCGTAAAAACAGCAGCACGCAACACGACTAACACCACAACTCAAGATTTAACACCCCAACGCTGACACCTCATGGCCATTCGCCGTATCGGACAGATTTTCGTCGACTTGGGTTTTATCAACGACGACCAATTGGAATTGTTGCTCGAGGAGCAGCACTCCAATCGGCCCGACATGCTGTTGGGCAAGGTCGCCGAAGAAATGAACCTGATCACCGACGACCAGGTCGCGCAGGCGCTGGCCGAGCAGTTGAACATGCAGGCCATCAGCCTGGCGGATGTCGTGATTCCGCCCGAAGTGCTGGGCTACGTCACCGAGCCGATGGCGCAACTCTATCGCATCTGCCCGATCAGTTTCCGCGACGGCACGCTCGTCGTGGCGATGTGCGATCCGCAGAAGTTGTCGATCGTTGACGAGCTGCGCAATTTCCTGGGCTATGAAATCCGCTCGGTCGTGGCGACCGAACGGGACATCAAGGTCGCCCTCGACCGGTACTACGCGGCCTCGACCGACAGCGTCGAGAACGTCATCAACCAGATGGAGAACGACGAGGAGCTGGCCGCCGCGGCGGAGTTGATCGGCCGGGAAGGGCCGATCGATTTGACCAGCGTCGAAGCCCTGGCCGACAGCGCGCCGGTCCGCAAGCTCCTTAACATGGTGCTCTTGCTGGCGATCAAAGACCACGCCAGCGACTTGCACTTCGAGCCGTTCGAGAACGAATTCAAGATTCGCATCAAGGCCGACGGTGTGCTCTATGAAATGGTGCCGCCGCCGCGCCATCTGGCCTTCGCGATTACGACCCGCATCAAAGTCATGGCGAACCTCGATATCGCCGAGCGGCGTTTGCCGCAGGACGGCCGGATCGAGCTCACCGTCGGCGGGCATCCTGTCGACTTGCGGGTGGCGGTGCTGCCGACGATGTTCGGCGAGAGCGTCGTCATGCGGGTGCTCGATCGTAGCGTGGTCAAGCTCGACCTGAACGCCGTCGGCATGGATCAGGACATTCTGACCGACTTCCGCAAGGTCATCGGCAAGCCGAACGGGATCGTGTTGGTCACCGGACCGACCGGCTCCGGCAAAACGACGACGCTCTATTCCGCACTGAGCGAATTGAATCACATCGAAGACAAGCTGATCACTACCGAAGACCCGATCGAGTACGACATCGACGGCATCATCCAGGTGCCCATCGACCATTCGATCGGCAATAGCTTTGCGGCCTGCCTGCGGTCGATTCTGCGGCAGGATCCCGATCGCATCCTGGTCGGCGAGATTCGCGACTTGGAAACGGCCGAGATCGCCGTGCAGGCGTCCCTCACCGGCCACATGGTGTTCAGCACGCTGCACACGAACGACGCCCCCAGCACGATCACGCGCATGAAAGACATGGGCGTGCAGCCGTTCTTGATCACCGCCACGGTCGAGGCAATCCTCGCCCAGCGATTGGTGCGGCGCGTCTGCCAGCGCTGCAAGGAAGAACAACGCCCGACCACAGAAATGCTGTTCGACGTGGGGCTCACGCCCGACGCGATCGTGGGCAAAAAGTTCTTCAAAGGTCGCGGCTGCGAAGCCTGCAACAACACCGGCTACAAGGGACGCGTCGGGCTGTTCGAGTTGATGATCATGAACGATGAGTTGCGCGACATGATCGTGCAGAACGCCTCGACCGACGAATTGCGCAACTCAGCCGTCAGCTACGGGATGATCACCCTCCGCGACAACGGCCTGGAAAAATGCTACCTCGGCACCACCACGTTGGAAGAAGTGATTCGAGAAACGGTCGTGGACGCGTAAAGGAAGTGATGAGTGCGGAGCGATGAATTATTCGTTCCTAAAACTCATCACTCATCACTCCGCACTCATTACTTGAATACACACAACACTCACATCCACACAGCAGCCACGCAGCACTAGGACAGCGCTATGCCCATCTTCCAGTACGAAGCGATGGACGCCCAGGGGCAAGAAGTGAAGGGCGTCACCGACGAGCTCGCCAATGAAGAAGAGGCGCAGCAGACAATCCGGGCGATGGGATACTTCGTTACGAAGATCACCGTCAAAAAAGCCCGGAAAGGCACGGCCGAAAAGAAGAAGGATGGCGGACGCAAGAAGTCGTTCGCCCTGGGCGGCGTAGGCGGCAAGCTGCTGACCACGTTCACGCGGCAGTTGTCCATTCTGCAGGACGCCGGCCTGCCGATTCTCCGCAGCCTCCGCATTCTGGAAGGTCAGCAGAAAGGCGGCGCGCTCAAGAACGCCTTGATCGACGTCTGCGATGAAATCGAAGCCGGGGCCACGCTCTCCGAGGCCATGGCCAAGTGCCCGAAGGCCTTCGATCGGCTCTATGTGAACATGATCAAGGCCGGCGAGGCCGGCGGCGCCTTGGAAGTCATTCTTCGCCGCCTGGCCGAGTTCCAGGAGAAGTCGCAAGCGCTCAAGCGGAAGGTCATCGGCGCAATGATCTATCCGGTGATGGTCGTCACCGTCGCCGTGGGTATCGTGACCGGCATTATGTATTTCATCGTGCCGGCGTTCATCAAAATCTTCACCGACTTTGAAGCTGAATTGCCGCCGATCACGCTGTTGCTGGTCGGCATGTCGTCCTTCGTCGGCAACTACTGGTACACGCTGCCGCTGTTCCCGGTCGTGTTCGGGCTCTGCATCAAGCTGCTGCGAAAATTCCAGGCCGGACGCGCCGGATGGGATCAATTCATCATCAAGATGCCGGTGTTCGGGCAGATCATCGAGAAGAACATCGTCGCCCGGACGACGCGCACCTTGGGCACGCTGGTCTCCAGCGGCGTGCCGATCTTGGAAGCCTTGAACATCACCAAGGAAACCTGCGGCAACTACATCTTCGAGAACATGTACGGGAAGATCTACGACGCGATCCGCGAAGGCGAATCGATCGCCCGGCCGATGAAGGAACACTCTCGGCCGCGTTTCAACCCGATCACGTTGATCCTCTGGTTCATTTTCGTGCCCATCATCGGCCCGCTGTTTTACCTGATGAAGGTGAATCAACGGATCGTCGACGACCTGGTCGTGAACATGGTGGACGTCGGCGAGGAAACCGGCGAGCTCGATACGATGCTCTACAAAGTGGCCGACACGTACGACGAAATGGTCGCCGTGTTGACCGAAAGTTTGACGAAACTCATCGAACCATTGCTGATCGTGGTCTTGGGTGGCGCCGTCGGCTTCATCGTCGTGGCGTTGTTCATGCCGCTGATCGGTTTGATTGAAACCTTGGCGTAGAAACAAAACGAACAACCTCGGGGAGGCGGCTCCGTCGTCGAGCGGCGGAGGAGCTTGAGACATGTGCATTCGCGGACGAGAAGCCGCGGGCCTTGCCTTCGGCGACGGAGCCGCCTCCCTCGG
>JALHLM010000279.1 GCA_022844585.1 Pirellulales bacterium
GGAGTTTGAGGCTTGCGCAACGAAAGTGCTTTAGCGGTCAGTAGTTGGAGACTTGAATGAATGTTCCTTCATTTCGATTGCGCACCAGCGAGGGCTGTCATACGTCGCAGAATGGGACAGTTTGTCTCTTTCTAAGACGTCAAATTGGCACAGTTTCAATCGCCGCGGGCGAAGCTCGCTCAAGCGGTTGATCGCGGTTCGGCCCGATGTCGGCCAAGAATCTTGTCCATGCAGATGCTAGCGATGACTTGCTAGCGGGCGATTTGATTTGAATGAAATGCGCGCCAATTTCACGGCATGAGAGACGGCGTGGTCAGCTGGCAAGATGGGTAAGGAGTTTGAGGGTTTCAGTTTTCAGTGGAGACGGTGAATCTTCCCACTGAAAACTGAACACTTCAAACTTCAAACCTTGCCACGCTATGCACATGCAGCGTGTCGATGTGCCCGTCGCGGCCGTCGAGGGAGCTGACGATGACCAGGTTGTCGCCGGGGGCGCCCCAGGCTTGTTCGACGACGAGGCGATCCATTTCGATCAGCAGTTGGGGCAGGTCCGTGACGCTGGGAAGTAGCACCGGGCTGACGCCGTAAGAGAGCGCCAGTTGCCGGTACGTCGTCGGCATGTTGGTGACCGCAACGATGTTCATGGGCAAGCGCGAGCGGGTCAGCAAACGGGCCGTGTGCCCGGAATGGGAGTAGACCACGACGCGGCGGGCGTCCAAGTTCAGGGCGGTCGCCACGGCGCCGTCGCAGATTGCGGTGGAGACGTTCGACGCGTGCGAACGTCGGCGATCGAAGCTGGAATGCAAGTCGAGATGGGATTCGGTCGCCCGGGCGACGCGATCGATCACGGCGACGGCGGCCTCGGGGTGGCTGCCGGTGGCGGTTTCGGCCGAGAGCATGATGGCGTCGGTGCCGTCGTAGATGGCGTTGGCGATGTCGGACACTTCGGCCCGTGTCGGCGTCGCCTCGTTGATCATCGATTCCAGCACTTGTGTGGCCGTGATGACCGGTTTGCCGATGCGGCGGCAAAGCTCGATCAGGCTCTTTTGCAAGAGCGGCACGCGGGCGAGATCGGTTTCCAGACCGAGATCGCCGCGAGCGACCATCAGGCCGTCGGCGAGTTCGAGAATCTGGCTGACGTGGTTGATCGCTTCGGGGCGTTCGATCTTGGCGATCAACATGGCCGGGCTGCCGGTGTCGTCGAGCCGCGAGCGGACGCCGACGAGATCTTCCGGGCGGCGCACGAACGACAGCGCGACGTAGTCGACGCCGTGCTGAATGCCCCACTCCAGGTCGCGCCAGTCTTTTTCCGTCATGCACTCGGTCGAGAGTTCGCTGCCTGGCAGGTTCATGCCTTTGCCGCGATTGATCACGCCGCCGCGCGTGACGCGGGTGACGAGCGAGTTGGTGAGTTTCTGTTCGACGAGGAGTTCGATCTTGCCGTCGTCCAAGAGCAACCGTCGTCCGGGATTGACGTCGCCGATCAGTTCCGAATAGGTCGACGCGACGTCGAACTCGATGGCGTCCGCGCCTTGTTGGACGAGGCGATCCTCGGTCGTGATGCGGACGATATCGCCTTCACGGACCGTGTAGTTTTCGTGCGGCACGCGGCTGAGGCGAATCTTCGGTCCGCACAGGTCTTGCAGGACCGCGATCGGCGCCCGTAGCTCCGCGGCCACGGCGCGGATGGTGTTCAACATCCGCTCATGCCAGGCGTGCTCGGAGTGCGAGAAGTTCAGCCGGAAGACGTTGACGCCGGCCAGGATCAGGCCGCGAATTTTTTCAGGCGACGCGCAGGCCGGGCCGACCGTGGCGACGATCTTCGTGTGACGCAAAGACGACGTGGCTCCCGGCGCGTGGCCGGCCAATTTGGCCGCGAGGGAGATATCCAGTACGCATGCTTCGCCCATGGTCCGTCCTCAGAGAGTTGCCAGGCCGCTCGTAACGCGATTGGCCGGACAAGCTTAGGTCATGGGGGACCTTTGGCATCCGTGAGGGTCCTTCACTAGCCCGACGCGCAAGCGAGGGGGAGTTGACGTGGGCTGAGAGTACCGGCCGAACTCAGGGTCGAAGCCCGCTACCCCTCGCTTGCGCGTCGGGCTAGTGGAGACGTGTCGCCTACGGCTCGAAACGGCGCATACGCGCGACGCCGCCTAGTTTGGCCCGCGTAAGCCGCGCAATCGTTGCCGGTGGTACTTCAGGCCTGGGAGGAAGAAGCTGGCGGCGGAGACGATGCCGAAGAGCATGATGTCGACGCGCCAACCGCGGGCTTGCAGCCAGGCCATCACGGCGGCCGTTAAAAACAGTGCCAGCGACTGGAGATAGAACGCGCCGCTTAACATGCCGGCTTTGACGAGAAAGACCATGCCGCTGGAGATCGCTAAGACTGGCGAGAGCGTCAGCACCGGTAGGCCGAGGATTACTTCGACCACGAACAGCATCGTGATGCTGGCCATGCTGCCGGCCCAGACGTGGGCGACCTGGCGCTCGATCAACGTGACTGGTCCGCTGCGATGGCGGAGTTTCCAGAAGACGGTCGCCCAGGCGCCGAGGCCGAGCGTCCAGAGCACTGCATACGGCCAGGGCGAGGTCACGCCGCGCCATTGCATGATGCTGGTGAGCAAGCAGATGACGAGGAGGGCGAGGCTGTGCCACATCCAGAGCAGGCCCCAGTTTTCGAGCACCGTGGCCTGGTGTTTTTCGCGAAACATTCGCGCGATGACTTCCGAGAATGCACCGCTCCGCGCGGAGATCGATTCGCCGGCCAGGTAGGCTTCCAGGTCGTCGGCCAGATCCGCCGCCGTGGCATAGCGCAGCTCCGGGGGCTTTTGCAGGCACTTGAGCGCGATCATTTCCAGGTCGCGGTCCGCGAGTGCATTGACCATGCGCGGCGGCAGCGGTTCTTGCTCCAGAACGAGGAGCACCGTGTCGACGGGACTCGCCGCTTGAAACGGCGGGCGGCCGGTGAGCATGGCGTAGAGAATCGTGCCGAGGCTATAAACGTCGCTCGCGGGGCCGACTTGACCGCGGTTGCCGGCGGCCTGTTCCGGCGCCATGTAACTGGGTGTGCCGAGAATTGCGCCGCTGCGCGTGAGGCCGGCGTCTTCCTCGAAGCGTTTCGCCAGGCCGAAATCGGTGACGTGGGCCTTGCCGTCCAGGTCGATCAAGATGTTCGATGGTTTCAAGTCGCGGTGCAGCACGCCGCGCTGATGTGCGTAGTCGACGGCGCGGGCCACGTCGGCCAGCAATGCGGCCGCGTCGCGCGCCGGCATCGGGCCGTCGGCCAACCGGCGCGCGAGCGTCGTCCCTTCGATGTACTTCATGCTGAAGTACGGGCGGCCGAGTTGCTCGCCGACTTCATAGACCGGCACGATATGCGGGTGATCGAGCCCGGCCACGGCCTGGGCTTCCGCGCGAAACCGGGCCAGGTTCGCCGGGCTGGCGAGGTCGCCGTCGAGCAACATCTTGAGCGCGACGGTGCGCGGCAAGCTGATTTGCTCCGCGCGGTAGACGACGCCCATGCCGCCGCGGCCCAGTTCGGCCACGACCTGGTAATCGCCGATGCGCTGCTCGGTTGGGGCGACGAGGGAATCCTGTCTCCGCAGCGAGAGGGTCTGCGTCACATCGTCGACTGGCGAATTCAGCACGCGACTCGCGGAGGGCGCTTGGGCCAGGCCTTCGGCAAGTTGCACCGCGCCCCAGAGCTCCTGGAGATCAGCGGCGCACTCTGGATGCTCGCGCAGCATTTCGTCGAATCGCGGCGGCTCGCTGCGCCGCAGCCGATCGGTGAGTTCGCCCAGCAGCGCGGCTAATTTCTCGTCGTGCTGGGCGGCGTCCGTTTCCGCGCTCATCCGTCCCCCGAAGCGTCGTTGGGGTCGGCCAGGAGCGTCCGCAGGCGACGCATTGCCCGCAAGTAACGCATGCCGGCCGCCGGCTCGGTGAGCCCGAGGGCCGCGGCGACGTCCTGATTCGAGAGCTGCTCGAAGTGCCGCATCAGCAGCACTTCGCGATCGTGTTCCTCAAGTTGATCGAGCGCCCCGAAGAAACGGCGTTCCAGTTCGTGCCAGGTGGCCGCCGCGGCGGGGGTCATTTCCGGATCACGCAATTGCGCGATCAGGTCCAGGCTGGAGCGATCGAGTCCCGCGGCCGCTTGCGGTTGTTCGCGGTCCAGGCTGCGTTTGCCGGCCACACGGTGCCGCCGATGGGTATCGATCACGCGATCCTTGGCGATGTGCCGGAGCCAGAGATGAAACGGCATCGCCGGGTTGGCGATGTACTCGGTGAGCCGGCGATTCGCCTCAATCAGCACGTCCTGCACGATATCGCTGGCATCGACCCGGCGTCGCAGCGCCTGGTCCATCCGCAACTCGACCATGCGGCGCAAGGCCTCGCGGTGCCGGTCCAAGAGCCGGTTCACGGCGCCGGCGTTGCCATCGCCGGCGGCGGCGAGCAACTCGGCGGTCTGATCGCTATCTGGCCACACGGTGGGAACTCGGAACGAGGAATACGCCTTAGTCGACAGTGTGCACGGCAGCTACATCAGTATAGCCGTTCCGAGCTACGAATTCCGGTTCGGACGCTGCAATTGCCCCCGGCATCCTGAGGAATGCTGACGAATAGTTGGCGGATCGAATCGCTGAGTCCTACTTCCCATTGCTAGGGCGAGAAGAATTCCGGCTGCGGTGTCACCATTCTCGCGGAGATGGGGGTCCATGATGCGCGCTTTTCAAAACCGCTCAGGCCGTCACAGGCTCTTGGTACTGTGCTTGCTTTCCGTGATGTTCGGCGCGGTTGGCTTCGTCCAAGTCGCTCGGTCGCAGACCGCCGAGGACAAGGAGTACAAGCGATCGTTGCGCCCGTTTCTCTCCGCGCCGCGCTCACAATACGTAGTGCTGGGTTTCAATGATCTGGGCATGCATTGCATGAATCAGGATTTCTCCCAACTCTGCATCCTCCCGCCCTACAACAATCTTCACGCGCAGGTCATCCAGCGGGGTGACGAACCGGAGATCCTGAAGCGCAACGTCACCATCCGCTATACAATTCCCAGCAATACGGTCTCCACCACGAAGACCAACTTCTGGAACTACGACAAGCTTCTCTTTGGCGTCGATTTGCCCCTCAACATCGGTCTGACAGGCCACGGGCTGAGCGGAACGATGACACCCACCGGTCGCGGCGACTGGGAGGCTACAGGCATCCCCGTCACGCCGCTCAACGATGCGATGCAGCTCGACGCCTATCCGCTCTCCAAGATTGACGCCGTATTAAACCAGCGCGTTGTCGCGTCGACTCGGGCGGTCGTTCCTGTTTCCTGGGAAATCAGCTGCAACCTGTGCCATCAGCCGTCGGGAAATCCCAAGACCGTCGATTCGAATATTCTCGCGACCCACGATCGCGTGCACGGCACGACGCTTGTTCAATCGCAGCCTGTGCTCTGCGGCTCCTGCCATGCCGACGCCGCACTCGGAACGCCGGGGACGCCCGGAGTCAAGAATCTGTCGGCCGCCATGCACAGCTCGCATGCCACACGCATGCAGCCCGTCGCCCACTTGGGAAATAGTTGCTACGCCTGCCACCCGGGCTTCAATACCAAATGCCAACGCGACATTCACTTTGCCAAAGGCATCAACTGCACGCAGTGCCACGGTGACATGGCGGCCGTAGGCAATTCGAATCGCCGACCATGGGTCGACGAACCCAAGTGCGCCACCTGCCATCAAGCGCGGCGCCCGACGTTTGCCTTCGAAGAGCCCGGCAAGAACTTTAAGGACTCGCGCGGGCACGGCGGCGTAATGTGTGCGTCCTGCCACGGCAGTCCCCACGCCATCACGCCCACGGTGACCGCTCAGGACAACGTCCAAGCGATCCAACACCAAGGCTTCGC
The DNA here is from genome assembly GCA_022844585.1 of Pirellulales bacterium. Taxonomy (GTDB): domain Bacteria; phylum Planctomycetota; class Planctomycetia; order Pirellulales; family JALHLM01; genus JALHLM01. Next base: position 5,888 of record JALHLM010000279.1, read on the forward strand.
CGGTACGATTCGCAAATGCACGGTCTGCCACACGGAACAGCCGGAAGACGCCTTCTTTCACAAGATTGATGACTGATCGGCGGGCACACAACCAACGAACCGTCCGAGTGTGGAGTTGCCTGGACTTTCGTTCCGAGGTTCGCGTTTCGCGTTTCCCGACTATGGTTTGCAATACGACAGCGCCAGGAGCGCGTAGCCGGTTACCAGGTTGGCGTCGCCTTCCATCCAGCGGGCGTTTTCGTTGATGAAGGAGCCGTCCGGCTTTTGCTTGGCGGCCAGCGCGGCGACGAGTTCGGCGCGCCAGTCGTGCGCTTTGCCGGCCGCGTCGGTGAAGGTTGATTCGCCGTAAGCGTCGAGGGATTTGGCGAAGGTGTGGTAGTAGTAGAACAAGCCAGCATCGCCCATGCCCGGATTGGATTGCAAATCGTAGTTTTTCTGCAACCAGGCGACGGCGGCCTTTACGCGCGGGTCATCTGGTTTGACGCCGGCGTAGATCATGCTTTTGAGTCCGGCGTAAGTCATCGACGCATAGCTGCGCAGGCCGCCGTCGTCGTTGGCCCCGGCCTGGCTCGTGCCGCCGGCGGCGATGGTGTAGTAGAACCCGCCGTCGTTGACCTTGGCGGCGAAGGGGAAGGCGTTGTGTTCGCTTTCCAGATTCTGGCAGCGCGAGACGAACACCAGCGCCTTCTGCACGGCTTCATCCTCGGGACCGCGATCGAGCGATTTCAGCGCGTCGAGAAAGAACTGCGTGTTGGAAAGGTCGGGCCGCTTGTGGCCGCCGTAGCCAGCGCCGCCATAGCTGGCGCTGGCGATGTCTTGCCCTTCGTCGGCGTCCCATTGCAACTTCTTGACGAACGCTTCGGCGCCGGCGAGCAGCTTGTCGTACTTGCCGCCGCGGTTCGCTTCGGCAAAGCACATGATGGCCATGCAGGTTTCGTAATTCTGGTATTTCGAGTCCGGCGCGTAGATGCCGCCGTCGTCGTGGACGAAGCCTTCGACATATTTCAGACTCTTGGAGATCGCCGGATCGTCCGGGCTGCCGCCGTTGCGCAGCAGCGACGTTACGACGAGACCGGTCACTGCCGGCCCGGCTTGTGCGGAGTACGAGCCATCTGCGGCCTGGCCGCGCGCGAGCAGGTACTCTTTGGCATTGGCGACCACCTGATCGTAGTTTGGCTCGGCGCCCAAGGCGGGCTGCCCGGCAGCCAATAAGATGGCCGCGAAAATCGCCCACTGCGATGGCCGGACGAATGACTGAGTCATGGCTTACTGCTCCAAATTTGTGCCGACAAAAAAACCGTACTTCACCGCGGGACGTCGGCGGCGTCCACCGACAATTGAATTGTACGCAGATCGCGGCCTGCCCCCCACCAGCGATCAGCGTGCCAGTTTGCGAAATCTGTTTCAGAAAAGCTTGCAATCGCCGCTGGGCGCGTTATCTTGCCGGCTGATCGAGGTGTCCGCATGACGTGGACGCGAGCGTATTGTTCCGCAGTCCGTGCTCTTGGTTGTCCGCCCAAACTTGCCTCGTCCGACAGCGTCCTCCCGCTCACGCCGTTGAACCGCATCCCCCGCGCGTTCCGGCAGGTTGAGCGACCAACAGGACCAACCTTGGGCGCAGTAAGCGAAGCGTGGACGCCGGAGCGGCGGGGAATCGCTCGGCTGTTGTTGAGCCCACCCTTCAACGCGGCCGCTGCCCTTCCCAACCGGCGTCATGACGACCTCCAGATGAATCTGCAATGATCGTGCCTCGCAGAGCATCGGATTGTGGCAAATGGCCGCCCCTCTCCACCCGCAGAGAGGGGCGGCTTTTTTTGTTGAGGAAGTAGGTGGAGGAGGTGAAGTAGGCGTGATAGGTGAGGAATTGTGCGCCGCTGGCGATAACTTCGCCACTCGCCTCGCGGCGACGGTCGGGCTTACCGACTCTGTTGTCGCCATTTCTCTCTGGCTACACTGTGCGGCAACCTTGACGCACAATCCTTCAT
>JALHLM010000280.1:0-3090 GCA_022844585.1 Pirellulales bacterium
TTTGTCGCGATGCGCTCCGGGCGCTCACGCTTCCGGCTCTGCATTGCGAAGCGCGGAGCTATTTCTCTTCCGCCACGCCGGTGACTGGAGCGCGAAGATTCTCCGGCCGATCGGGCACTTCTTCGATTAACTCATTCTTGCCGCTCGGCTGCTTCACCAGGCGGAACGCGTCGTAGAGATCGCCTTTGGCCGTCCGGGCTTCGTAGCGGATCGTGTTGCGGTCGACGTGAATGATCTGATAGAGCTGCGTGTCCTCGGCCACGCGTTTCATCACGGGTAGCTTGCCGTTGTCGTACATCTTCGGGCCGCTGACGGACACCACATACACCGCGCCGCCGTTTTCGCCGAAGTAGTTCACGCCGGTCGGCACGTTGTCGCCGAGTACCTGGCCGCTGCGCGCGTAGGTGTGGTCGTGCCCTTGCAGCACCAAATCGACGCCGTACTTATCGATCACCGGCTGCCAGAGCTGCCGCAAGTGCGCGTTGTCGCGATCCTTCGCGCCAGAGTACATCGGATGGTGATACGTGAGCACCGTCCAGTTGTTGGGATTGTGCGACAACACGCCGGCAAGCCAGGCGGCTTGCTCTTCGTGGCGCTCGTTGGAATTCAGCGAGACGATCCGCACGCCCTGGTAGTCGATCCAGTAGACGCTTTCTTCCAAACCGGCCGGACCATGCTGCGGCAGCGCGAATTGCGGTCGCCAGTTGTTGGAAATCGTCCGTTTGTTTTCGTCGGCCGGATCCTTCGCGTACTCGTGGTTGCCCGGCGAGGGAATGCTCGGCACCATGCCGTTCACCCAGCCGGCGGCGTAGAACCACTCGCCCCATTCAATGTCGCGATTGGCGCTGTTGATCAGATCGCCCGCGTGGACGATGAATCGTGCTTTCGGCGCATCCGAGTAAGCCTCGCGGAACACGCGCGACCACATCGACTTCAAATCATTCTGTGCATCGCCGAAGTAAACGAACGAAAACGGCTCCGGCTGCGCGCTCGCGGTGCTGAAATGAAACCACTCGCTCCAATGCCCGCCGTCGCCGACGCGATAGACGTATTTGGTCTTGGGCTGCAGGTCCGTGAACTCCACCGTATGGCAATGGCACTCGCCGATGTCGGTCTGGAGGTGCTGCGTCGTGGCCGGGACATCAACGGCCTTCGCCGCGAACAGCGGCCCATCTTCGGCGACGGCAATCTGAGCCTTAGACGCGGTCACACTGACGTCCGTCCGCCAGGTCACCGCCTGGCTCACGGCCGGGTCGCCGATCCAGGTGAGGATCACCCGATCCGGCACGGGCGTCGCCTGCGCCGCTTTCGCATCGGTGTACGGCTCATGTTCATGCCCCTCGTGCCCAAAGGCCGGCAGCGCGATAGTCAAACAGATGATGGCAACGGACAGTTGCGAAAGTCGAAACCAAAGGGATTTCATCGCGGCGTTTCTCAAGGTTGCGTCACGGCCGAAGCGGATGCGTGTTGGATCTATGTTATCACCTCGAGCAAACCCGCGTTCAAGGCGGCGACGGGCTTTTTTTTGACTTGCGTGCTGCACGTAAACGTGTGTCTCATCGAGTCATCAAGCAAAGCAAATAACAAGGCGGCAGCCATCTCGACAAGATAGCCTCGAAATGGTCTGCCGCCGTAGTTTTCACATCTGGAGCCGCGATCGTTACTCGATCGTCACGGTCCAGGTGCCTTCGCCGTATACATTCAGGAAATAGATGCCGTCCTCCTCGATTTTCACCGGCTTCGAGCCGTGGAATTCATCGAGTTGATTGGCGAGTTGCTCGACCGCCCGGCCGTCCTGATCCAGCAACGTGAACACGCCGCGGCCTTCGCCGGCGCGTTGGAAGCCGAACACGTTCAAGCCCTTCTTCAACGTCACGAACGGCGTCACGTTCGTGCCTTTGCCCTCAAACGCTTGCGGCGTCGGTTCGGCCGTGGTCGGGCGCGGTTGTTCGATCGTGAAGTTCCACGGGCCCGTGGCGTCGACGTCCAGCAGATACGTGCCAGCCTTGGCGATATTGAACGCGCGGCGGCCGGAGAACTCGTCGATCTCGTTGAACAAGTTGGTGATCTGTTCGCCTTGGCCGTCCACCAGTCCGACGACGAAGTTGGACTTGCCGTCGTTCTGCACCTGGACGATCGCCAGGCCGGCCTTCAACTCGAACTTCTGCGACGCCTGGCGGCCGCTGCCGTTGACGTGAATCGCGTGGTCCGTGTTCGACTCCGAGCTCGACGTGTACGGCGCGTCGTGCGGGGCTTCACTGGTCTGCGGTTCGTTGGCGCGCACGGCATACTTGCCAGCGAACGAAACGGCGATGGTCAACAACAAGAACAAACGACGGCGAGCGAAAATGCCTGTCATGGACAGAACTCCTAAACCTGGGTCAAGGTTATGTTTGCCGCGGCGATGTTTCGTCGCCACGGCCGCGCGAACCGGATCGGTTCGCCACCCAAGTCTCGGTTAAAGTTCACGACTTCAACTGCCGACCCGATCGTTCTGGAACTAGGGACGAGCGAGAAATGGCCGCGCAATCGCTACAACCGTCTCGCCGCATCGCGTCCATGGCGCAAAGAAAACGCCGCCGAATCGCCACAATGGCTGTTCGACGGCGTTCGCGTTTTTGCTCACTTCGCACCACTACGGTTGCGGCGGCGCATCGCCAGTCGCGGGCGCTTTCTGCATGCTCTCGATCAGTTGTTGCAAGCGATCGAGACGTTCGTTGAGCTGATCGAGCCGCTGCTCCAACCGATCGCCCCCTTCTCCCTCGCCGCGCTGCGTCCAATTCCAGACACGATTACGGATGTTCCCATCGGGGCCTCTCGGTGGCAACGGCTGCACTGGCGGCGCGCCGGGCGCTCCTGGCGGCGCGACCTGAATGTTGAATTCGCCTTGAGCGCCTTCCGGCAAGCGAATGTTAAACGGCAGGTGGCGATCGCGACCCAACATGCGCGAGACATGGCCGCGCGTTTCCTCGGGCAGGTCGCCGAGTTGATCTTCGGTCACGTCCCAAGTCTTGCCATCCTGCTCGACGTGAATCTTGGCCGGCTCGTTGCCATGCTTTTCGATCCGCACGTCGAGATTCTCCGGCACGG
>JALHLM010000280.1:3100-7806 GCA_022844585.1 Pirellulales bacterium
TCGGCGTCGGGGGGCATGACTACGCCCGGGTGGAAGAAACGCATGACTGGGGCGCCGTCTTCACCGTGAAAGCGTTGCAAGAATCGCCAAACATCGCGCGGCCCTTCCGGCGGCGTCGGGGGCGCCGGGATGGCCTGCGTCTTCCGTTCTGCAGGAATGATCTCCACATCAGTCGCTTGCCCGCCGCGAATCACTTGGAGTTGAAGCGGCTTTTCGCCAGCGGCTTCGACGGCCTTCATCAGCGCGCCGATATCGCCGATCTTCCCGCCGTTAGCGGAAACGATGAAGTCAAACTTTTTCAACCCCGACTTTTCCGCGGGGCTGTCCGGCACGATGTCCTGAACGACCACGCCCTCGGGTTGATTCAATTGCGCGCGGAGCGCCTCGTCAGCCGGCATGCACATCACGCCGATCCAGTATTTGCCCGGCGTCAACTCACCCAGCGGCTGAATGTTCAACTCGCCTTCGCCGACAGGACCGTCGGAGAGGATGATCACGTCGCGATGCTCACCCGGCGCCGGCGGCGCCGTGGGCGGCTGGTTTTCATCGGCCGCGACAAACAACACGTCCGCTTGCTGCGGCGCAGCAAAAACGAACTTCGCGCCCTCATCGGCCCGAGCGCCCTGCGCGCCGAGCGCCAAACTCGCCGCGCTAAACGCGGCCGCCGAAAATCTCCAACCGTGGATGTTCATGGGAATGCCTGGGGGAAGAGGAGTAAAGGAGTAAAGGAGTAAAGGAGTAAAGGAGTAAAGGAGTAAAGGAGTAAAGGAGTAAAGGAGGGTAAACGGAGAATGCGTCGACGAGGAGCTACTTTACTCCTCTTCTCCTCTATTCCTCCACTCCTACTGAAACGTCCGACTCACCGGCACGATCTGCACTTCGTCCATCGGCACGATCATCTGCCGACCGTCTTGCAGGTCGACGGGGACAAGTTGACGCCGTTGGCGGACGGTGTGCCCGGCCTGTTCGATTTCTTCAATGAGCGAATCCGGGATCGCCAGCGGTTGTTGCGCGAAAGAGTCGGCGACATCGCCCCAAGCCCGCACCGGAAGCTGCATTTGATTCGATTCGCCGTCAGCGACGCCGTCGACGAGGAGCGTCACATAGTCTTCGGGAGTGTTGTCCGCCGCTCCGGCCGCGACGTTGCTCGCAGGATCGGACGCCGCTGGATCTACGATGGCGACTGCGCCCGCACCTTGAGCGGTGACCGGACCATCACTGCTGCGATACCAAGCGCCCAACGCGAAAGCACAGCCGAAGCTGGCGGCCACGGCGAGCAGATTGCCCCACGAACTACGCCAGAATGAATGCGACGCAACAGGTTCCACAGCAACGGCAACTGAGACGGGTGCTGGCGAAGCGGGTGACGGTTCAGCAAGCATCGCGCCGGCGCCCTGCCGCCAGGACTGCGCTTCGAGAAACGCCAGCGCACAGCGGCGCCAAGCACCCGGCGTGTTCTCCAGGCGAAGCAGTAGTTCCCGGCGGCGCGCATCATCCAACTCGCCGTCGACCAACAGGTCGATCCCGCGCTCTTCGTCCCAGGCTTGTTCCAAATCCGGTTGGTTCATGTCGTGACCTCCGCCGCCGTACCCTGCAAGACGCCGCGCAATTTCGCGCGGGCGCGATGCAACCGGGCTTCGACGGCGCTTTCTCCGATTCCCAGCCGGGACGCGATCTCCCGGTAGCTCCAGTTTTCCGAATACTTCAGCAACAGAATCTCTGCGTCGCGCACCGGCACTTGCCCGAGCGCCTCGCGCACCAGCCGGCGACGTTCGTCGGCCAGCAACCAGGCCAGCGGGTCCGCTTGCTCGTCCGTGTCCGTCGGCCGCAGGCGTTCGGCGTAGCGATCGACCAACTTCCGCCCCCGACCGCGCTTGCGGCGATACAGCAACGTCTGCACGACCGCCAACCGGTACAGCCATGGCGCGACCTTCGTCGGGTCCTCCAGCGGCGCTCGCTGTGCGACGGCCGCCAGAGCGATCTCCTGCATCACCTCGTCGACCGCCTGCCGCTCTCCCAGCCGGGCCATGACCACGGTCCTCAGCCAGCGATCGTGTTCCGCCAGCGCAGCGCGCCAATCGACTTGATTGGAGCGCACCGGCGCTACCCGGCCATCGGCGGCTGGTGTCGACTGGGTCATGGCACGACAGAATAGTTGCCGCCCAGGGGCGCCGTCTTGCGTTCTCAACCGGCAATTCTCGGTCGAAAAAGAATTACGTCCTGCAGGCGCAAGCTAGGGGGACTGGGCGATAGTTCCGAACAGCCCTACGACTGAAATCGCCCTAGCACTTCCAAGCGGTAGCCGGTGACCTGAAACCCTGCTGCCGCCAAGCGTTCCGCCAGGCGGGGATCAAGCTTTTTCAGCAGGTCCGGGTCAAACGGCGTCGCCAGGTCGTGGACCTCGCCCGTCGCGACGTCCCGCAGGTGATAGTGCTCACTTTCGCGATATTCGTAGCGAGCGGCGTCGTCGCCATAGGTCAGTTTGTTGGCCAAACCGACCTCGACCAGGGCCTCCAAGGCCTTATAAACGGTCGCCAGGCTGATTCGATCCAACGATTGCCGGACAGCCAGGTAGACCTCTTCCGCGGAAGGATGCGTGTGGACCTGCGAGAGGTGCTCGAACACCGCCGCCCGCTGCTGGGTGTAACGGCAGCCGGCCGATTCCAGGGCCGCGCGCAATGCATCCCGATCCTCGTGCTGAGGTGCGTTCCGTGCGGTGCGGGCGCTAGAAGCGGACTTCCCCATCAAGCGCAACTATAGGCACGCGAAGGGGAACCGTCAAGAAAACCGGACTCCCGCGCGGTTCGCGATTGGTCCGGCGACTCATTGGCCTGCACCCATGGCCCGGCTTATGATTTCCCCAGTGGATTGAACTCTGGCAACCGGAACGAACCGCAGGAGCCGCACCGTGGAAGGCCGCGAAATGTTGCCGGAGCACTTCATCAACCGCGAGATGAGCTGGCTGGAATTCAACGCGCGCGTGTTGGAGGAGGCCGAAGACCCGGGCACGCCGCTCTTGGAGCGGGTGAAATTCCTGGCGATTTTCAGCTCCAACCTCGACGAATTCTATATGGTCCGCGTCGCCGGACTGCGCGAGCAGGCGTTCGGCGACGGGGCCCCGCAGGATTTTTCCCCGGACGGATTGCGCGCGTTGGCGCAATTGGAACGCATCGCGCGCCGCACGCAAGAACTGGTCACGGCGCAATACCGTTGCTGGAACGAATCGATCGTCCCCTTGCTGGCGGCCGAGGGAATTCGACTTCTCAAGCCGGAAGACTTGAACGAAGCTCAGCGCCGCCGCTTGGACAAATTCTTCCTCGACCGCGCGATGCCGATTCTGACGCCCATGGCCGTCGACCCGGCGCACCCCAGCCCGCGGTTTCATAACCGCGGACTCTATTTGGCCGTGATGTTGCGCCGGCAAAAAGCGTTGGGGCCGAAGGAATTATTCGCCGTCGTGCAAGTGCCGCAAGTGTTGCCGCGGCTGGTGCCGGTCGGCGAAGGCGACCAGCACGACTTCATTCTCCTGGAAGACGCCGTCAGTTCGCGCTTGCCGGAGTTGTTCGGCGGGTTCGAGATTCTCACCAGCACGACGTTCCGCCTGACGCGCGACAGCGACCTCGAACTATTGCAGCAGGAATCGGATGACATGCTGCAACTGATCGACGAGCGCATCAAGGCGCGCCAACGCGCCGCGGCGGTGCGGATGGAAGTCGCCGAAGGAGGCAGCGAGCAACTCGTGCGGATGATCGTCGAGGACGAGGAGATGCGCGTCGCGCTCGCCGATTCCAACGATACCTACAACGAAGTCTTCCGCATCCCCGGCCCGCTCGACCTGACGGCGCTGACGGGCCTGTTGAAGATTCCGGGCAAGGAACATCTCCGCGACCCCGCCTTTACGCCCGTGGCCTATTTCGGCGGCGAGCGGCCCGGCGGGGATATTTTCGCCGCAATCAAAAAACACGACGTGCTGCTGCACCATCCATTCGAGTCGTTCGACCCAGTGGTGGAGTTCGTCAATCGCGCGGCGAAAGACCCGAAGGTCCTGGCCATCAAACAGACGCTTTATCGCACCAGCGGCGATTCACCCATCACTCGGGCGCTGATCCTGGCGGCCGAAAACGGCAAACACGTCACCGCGCTCGTGGAACTCAAAGCCCGCTTTGACGAAGAAGCCAACGTCGGCTGGGCCCGCAAGTTGGAAACCGCCGGCGTCCACGTGGTGTTTGGCTTCCTCGACTTGAAGACGCATTGCAAGCTGTCCCTGGTCATCCGTCAGGAAGGCGAGGAACTGCGCCGGTACGTACATCTGGCGACCGGCAACTACAATCCCACGACGGCCCTCGTCTACACGGACCTGGGACTCTTCACCGCCAACGAAGACATGACCGACGACGCCTCGGCGCTGTTCAACCTGTTGACCGGCTATTCGCAGGGGCGGCCGTGGCGCAAGTTGATCGTCGCCCCGACCGATCTGCATCGCCGCACCATCGAATTGATCGAAGCGCAAACGTCCCGCGCGCGTGAAGGCCGGCCCGCCTACATCTTTGCCAAGATGAACGCGTTGGTCGACAATCACGTCATCCAGGCGCTCTATCGCGCGAGCCAGGCGGGCGTCGATATCGACCTCGTGGTGCGCGGCATTTGCTGCCTTCGCCCAGGCTTGCCTGGCGTGTCGGAGCGCATCCGCGTGCGGAGCATCGTGG
>JALHLM010000281.1 GCA_022844585.1 Pirellulales bacterium
CCGTCAGCAAGCTCCGCAAGGTCTCGCTCACGCGTCTCGAAAGTGCCATCGAAAAGGCCCTCGCCGAAGGTCGCCAGCCGACCGACGAAATGAAGTACCTGGCCGGTCTGACCCGGGTGAAGTATGTCTTCTACTATCCGGAAACGAAGGACATCGTCATCGCGGGTCCGGCGGAAGGCTGGATGATCGACCTCTCCGGCCGCCCGGTAGGCATCAACTCCGGCCGTTCGATCGCAGAACTGCAAGACCTGATCGTCGCCCTGCGAGCTTACTCGCCGGCGGCCGAAAGCTCGTCGGAAGAAGGCGATGCCCAGACCGTGATTGGCTGCTCGATCGACCCGACGCCGGAAGGTTTGCAGCAGATGCAAGCGTTCCTGCAGCAGCTTGGCGGCCACGCCACGCCGGACGACACGCAGTATATCGTCGACGGTCTCCGCACCGCGCTCGGCCTGCAGAAGGTCCGCGTGATGGGCATTAGCCCGAAGACGCATTTCGCCCAGGTGTTGGTCGAAGCCGACTACCGGATGAAGCTCATCGGCATTGGTCTCGAACAACCGCCGATCAAGATGGCCAGCTACGTCGATCGCGCCAAGCCGCGCGACGTCAGCCGCAACGCCTTGCAACGCTGGTACTTCACGCCGGACTATCAATGCGTGAAGGTCAGCGAAAGCGGCGACGCGATGGAGCTCGTCGGCGACGGCGTGAAGCTGATCGGCGCCGACGAAATGGTCACCGGCGACGGGCAGCGCGTCAGCGCCGGTCGCGTCGATCGGGCCAGCGAGGCCTTCGTAACCGGCTTCACGCGCAGCTATCCGCAACTGGCGGATCGCGTCCCGGTGTACGCTCAGTTGCGGAACCTGGTCGATATGACCATCGCCGCGGCTTACCTCCGCGAGCACGACCTATTCGGCCAGGCTGGCTGGACGATGCCGATTTTCGGCGACGAAAGCAAGTTGCCGGTGGAAACTTGCAGTGCCCCGGTCGAAGTGGAAACCGCGGTGGCCAGCATCTGGCGCGGCAACAAGCTGATGACTCCGGTCGGCGGCGGCGTGGTGATCGAAGCCGATCAGGCCCTCGACAGCACGAACGTCCAAGCCGATGCCAAGGGCGAAGTCAGCAAGGTCCGCGAATCGCAAGACCTCTCCAAGCTCGCCAACGGCCAATGGTGGTGGGACTGAGCGGGCGAGGCGAGAAGTCACCTGGCTTCTCCCCTCCAGCCTAAAGCCTGCCGCCTCCAGCCTGCCCGCTACAAAAACATCCCCATGTAGCCGCCTTGCGACTCCATTTCCGCTTGGAGCTTGGCGATGCGTTCCTTCGTCTGCTGCAAGTCGCCGGCTTCGATGTAGCGGTTGAATTCGATGCTCACCGCTTTGGGCACTGTGTCGGTGAACCAGTTCACGACCGGCTCGGTGAGCCAATCGCAGGTTTCCTTGAGCAGCTTCACGGACAGATCGCACTGCCGCGTGCGCTGATCCGCTTCGTCGGTCATTACCGTGCCGTGGAAGCTGAATTGCAGCATGCCTTCGGCGCCGTTGGTCAGATGAAACACGCACTCGGCGTTGTACAGGAAGTACGTGTTATGCGCGCCATGTTTCTCGATGGCGTCTTTCACCCGTTCGCAATGCTCGCGATATTTCGGCGACGCGTCGATCGGAATGTCCATCCGCATCACGGAGCGCAAGGGCAGGCAATCGAACGAGATTTCGACGTAACGCGACATGGGCACTCTCGGCGCTGAAACGCAGGGGATTCTTCATCCAATCATAGCGTCTAACGCGCGTCGCGGTCGTCCGACTTCATTGCCACGGGCGATACCGCGTCGCCGGCCTGCCAGGAGATCATGAGCCACCCGTCATCGGCCACGGCCTGAGCGACGCGGAGTTCACCCGCCTTGGCCATTTCGCCCCCCAAGACCAAGTGGTCAATCTTGATCGTGTCCGGAAAGGTCTTCTTCTCCTGGAAGCGATTCTGCATCTCGCCTCGCAGCGCCGTCTCGCGGATCGACAGCGTGCCTTGTTTGCCGGGATCGCGGCCCGGCGGGAACACGGTCGGATCGCCTTCGCGGACGAATTGCCAGCCTTCCGGGCTCTGCTCGAGCCGGTAGATCGCGGTGATATCCATCGCGGTTTCGTGCAGCTTCCCGCCGACTTCATAACGCACGCCATGCACGGTAACGCGAACCTTGCCGTCATCGACTCGCACGGTGACCGGCCCTAATTCGCGCGCCACGTCGTCCCCAGCCTGCGGCTGGCCGTCCTCGTCCGAGGCGAACGTCACCGACCACGGTCCCGTGGCGGGATCAATCGCCACTTCCGGCGGCAGCGGTTCGTTGGCTTTTTCCGGACCCTGGAGATTCCGATAGATCTCGATGGCCCGCGTCTGCGTGAGCGTGCGTCCCAACAGGATGCCGCGCGTGATGTTGTTCACGGCCGATTCATGCAAGCTCAGCACGAGGTCGCTATTTGCGGGCACTCCCGGCGCCGGCCGATCCGCCGCCAGGCGATCACTCGCGCGGACCTCGCCGACCACGTGCAGCCCTTCGGCCGTCGTGGCGTATTGCAGTCGTTCCGGCCAGAGGTCGTAACGCAGCAACGGTGCGACGAACTTGGCCTGATAGCGCTCGTTGGCCTGGGCCAATCGTGCGCCGGCCTCGCTGTCCATGCGGTCGCGAATCCGTTCCTCGGCGTGCCGCGCGGCGATCCGCTCCGCCTGCGCCTTGCTTTGCGCGGCGCGCTTATTGGCTGCTTTGAGGATGAATTTTCCGATCGGCCCATGCCGGCGCGTGGTAATGCCGTTGATCTTGGTGCTCGTCTCGGCTTCGGCCCTCGACGGCCCGGCGTAGAGCCCGTCCGGCCGCAGAATTAACGTCTTTTGCCCGTCGATTTTGGTCGAGCCGGTCGAATGAATCTGCACCGGCCCGTTGTAGCCGACGGTTTTGGTGTACGTCGTGCCATGCAACATCAGCCGAAGCATCGCGTGCTGCGCGGATGGCACGGAAACAATTTCGCTGCGGCCGACCGTGCGCCCGGTGCCGTGGATGTCGGTGCCGAGGATCATATCTCGCACCGGCGCTACGTCGTCGACGTCCCGCGCGAGGGCTTTCGTCAAGAAAGCCTGCGAGGCGTGCAGGTTCAAGTTGGGTTGGGCAAAGTGCCGTCGCACGGCCCACACCACGCGCGGCGCCTGGCCATAGCGTTCGAGCTCGCTCACCGACTCGCCGATGAGTTCCAGTTCGACCGGCGACGGCTGCTGGGAAAAACCTTCCAGCCGGGTCGCCAGGTCGTCGAGCAGAGCGTGAAACGTGGCGACCGATTCGTCGCCGACGGCGTTCAAATTGACTTGGTCCGCGTAGTCCTCGAGCGCGGAACGCACTTCGACGAACGAGGCCAATTCCAGTCCAGCGTGCGCACCGACGAATCGACCTTGAATCTCCTCCAGCTTGGCCACGTCCGGCTGATCGGCCGCGAGCTGCGCTTCCAATTCATCGCTCAGCAAGTGCCGGCGCCAATGTCGCCCGTTTTCGCCGGCCTTCTGCAGCCGCGCGCTCAGACGCTGAAACGCAGCCCGGGCCCGTTTACGGACGCGGCCGACCGTTTCGGGGTTCGGGGGCGTGATTTGATCCTTGGCCCCGCGGACCAACCCCGGCAGGTCGGCCGCAGGCACGTCGGCGAGCTCGTTGAGCCAGTTTTCGAGGGCCAGGCGTACCCGCTCGATGGGCACGGTCCGCGGCCCGAGCGTCACCGTGGCGTACTGGGCGTAGATCTCGGCCAGGTCTGCGGGATTCGCTTGCGCCTCGTCCTTCAGGGCCGCCCGCAATTGGTCGCTCCGCAGGTAGCGGCCCCACTTCTGACCATTCGTATCGGAGCCGAGCCATTCGTTCAGATCCTCAAACGCGGCAATGACTTCCGAGCGCGCGTCAGCAGCCGCTGCCGGCTGGCAGAAGGCGACGCACAACAGTCCGATTGCCAGTCCGGCGAGGCGAGCGCGATCCATCATCCAGCGGTGCATTTCTCAAGTCTCCTGACAGCAGGGCGCGGCGAACGGCGGGTTCCTCCCTACCGAGAGTTTGGCTCGCTCCACGAGAGCGGCGAGCGACAGAACCCCTCCAATGGGCTGTTTACTTCTGAGATGGGTGGTTGCATTTCCCGTGCTAGCAGGTAAAACGCCATGCACGGAACAACCCAAAGCGCGTAACGCGCAGGGTTAGTTGTAACCAACCCAGCCGGCATGACAAGCGCAATTCCTCCCTACCCCCCGACTTGTCACACCTGAAGCGCGGAGCGCTTCATCCGAGCAACCTCGATCGCGCACCCACCGAGGTTCACCCCCACTGGTTTTCGCCACGCCGGACGCAATCGAAGCGCCGGCTGGCTGATCCCCTGTCTCACCAGGAGCATCCATGATCGGCACTACCACACTGGTTGTCACCCTCGCCGCTTTGAGCTTACCTCCGGCAGGCGAAGGACGCCTGCTGAACCTGCTGCGGCCCAATCAACGCCGCGAGCAGACGCAATTGCTGCCCATCACCGACTACGCCACCGCCTATCGGACCGCCAAGCGCGAGCACAAGCAGTTGTTGGTGTTCTTCCATCCCGCTGACAAACCGTTTTTCAAAGATGCCCGGCAATATCGCGCCTTGAGCAACGCCAAGTCCTGGAAACAGCTCGACCGCTTCGTGCTGGCCAGCGTACCGCTCACCGAGACGCTCAAACAGCGCGGAACGCCGAAACGGGTCGTCGACCACGCAGCGTTTGCTGATTTGCGCTCGGGCGGAGGCGTGGCGATCGTCGACCTGGAGAAACCCAAAGCCGCGACTTACGGCCAGGTCGTGAGTCTGCTGCGATTCAATTCGGGCGGCTACTACACCTTTAAGCCGGCCCATGTGCCAATGTTGCTGGAACTGCCGCGCGGATCACTGACGCAACGCAGCCTGATTCTGGCCGTCCGCATCCATCCGGAACACCCGAAGGGGGCGAGCGGAAAGTTCCATCAGGTGCTGGCTAAGGAAGCCATGAGCCATTCCCGCAACCAGGCCGGCATGGGCTCCCAGGGACACCACAACTGGGAGAGCCGTTTCCATCAAATTAACGCCCGGCTGCCGGGCGATGTCTCCGCCCAGGAAGTCGTGGCCGAAAGCTGGCCGGGCGAGGACCTGATGGACGCCTGCGTCGATTGCGTCGCAAGCTGGCGGCAATCGTCCGGCCACTGGAGCGCGGTCCGCGGCCGGCACCCGCTGTTCGGCTTCGACATCCAACGCGGCGGCAACGGCATCTGGTACGCGACGGGGTTGTTTGGCCGGCGGAACTGATCGTCGACGTCGCTAACTCCCGATAGAGCCAGAAGCGTCAGCGCCTGGAGCGCATAAGAAGAGACGTCGCTACCGGCGCGCTCCAGGCGCTGACGCTTCTGGCTCTACATTCTTGAAAGCGTCTTCCATTTCGCGCAACAAATCCTCGGCGCCCGCATTACCGGCGGATTTCGCGGCGTCCAATAACTTGCGGGCTTCGGCGCGATCGCCATCCGCGTCGAGCAGATGAAACGCCGCAACAAAGAGCGGCGTGTTGGCGTCGTCCGGCTTTAGCCAGCGATTCGCCAGGAATACCGCCAAGGGCGTCGGCAATCGCGACCGCTCGTAGGCTCGATTGCGCCCTCCGTCGCGGATGATCAACCGCTGCGGCGTGCGTTCCACAACCACCACGGTGCGCTCCTCCCACTCGAATTCCACGCCCGCGGAGAGTTGCGTAAAGCCCTCGTCGACGGCCCGCCAGAAGCCCTTGAGGTACTCCAACACCGCGCGGTCGTGGGCCACCATTTCGGCCGAGGCCGTGTCGATGGCTTCTAAATCCGCTAGGTCAACCTGGTCGGCGGCGGCCTCGATGTCTCCTTTGCTCATCGCCTTGCGCGCGGCCGCGAGCGTGATCTTAGTCTCCGCCACATCGGCGCTTGCCGCTTCCGGAGTCGCTTCCGTCGGAGTAGTATCGCCGGGCGTCTCCATCTCGGCCGGGACTGTCTCGTCCGGAGGCGACGCCATTTCCTCCTCGGGCGGAGTGGTTGCCTCGCCATTCATTTCGGGCGGCGTCACTTCCGGTGCGACGTTATCCGACGGCGAATCGTCGTTAGGTGTGACTGCAATCACTGGCTCGGGATCTTCGGCAACGTCTTCGCTTGGCGGCGATGTGTTCGTTGCAGCGCCCTGTTCGTCCGGCGGTATTGGATTCAGCGCGGTTTGCGGCGCCGCGGGTTTCAACCAATTGGGTAGGATGACCGCGCCGGCAACACCTACGAGGCCAATCGCGGCGGCGGCGATCATCAATGGCAGCTTGGCGATCGGCTTGCGCGGCGCTACCGGCACGGGCTGACGCACAACGATCGAGGCTTCCGTAAGCGCCGCAGCTTCGGCAATGGGAGCTTCCACCAGCGGCGGAGCGGCCAATTTCGCCGGCGGAGGGGGCGGCAACTCCGGCGGCAGGAGGATCCCTTCCAGCGGCGCGTCTTCCTCGACCGGCTCGTCGTCGTCCTCGTCGAATGCGCGGGGAGGTAGTGCGATACCAACGGGGGCCGGCGCTTTCTTAGCGGCAATTTCGCGCCGCAGTTGCCCGTCGTAGCTCGCTCGATCCGCTGTGGAGAGCAGGCAATTCCGCGCCGCCAGGATCTCTTGCGCCACAGCCTTGGCAAGAGCCAGGCGCTCCTTGCTCGCGCTCTTCCTCAATTGGCCGATGCGTTGATCCGCCGCCAAGGCGACTCGTTGTGGGTCCGCTTCGAAGCGCCCGAGGCCGAGCAGGACGTAATGATCCGGCCGCCCGGCGCAATCGATCGCCAGCCACTCCGAATACGGATTAAAGCCGTCGCCCATGGGTTTATTCAGCCGACCAGCTCGCGGCGGGACGTTGTCCTGCATTCAGACGCCGAATGGCGCTGAATAGTTTTCGTCCGCGGCGCTTGCCCATTATCTCCTGCCGAGCACATTGGCTCAAGCAACGTCTGGCACAGGAAAGCGGGCCGATTTGCGCTGAGCAGGCTTAGCGACCGGCTTCGGCGAGCAAGGTCGTATGCCGTTTGAGCGAGCGCAGACCGACGTAGACGACCACTGCCAGCGGAATCAGCACCCGCCATTGAGTCTCGATCTCCAGCCGCCGCTCGACGATGGCGTGCTCCAGGACTTCCAGCCCGGCGAACGCCATCAGGATGCCGAATAGGGCGGTGTATTCGCGGCGCAACACGTTGCGCCACGAAAACGGCAGCGCCGGCTGCTGCCAGCCGGTCAGCCGCGGAATAAAGGCCGGCGTTTGCGCCGCCCAGTGGACGTATTCCGCGCCGAACTTGCGCCGGAGGAATTCTTCTTCGGCGAACATGATCCGCTCGTAGTACAGCCAATACACGAGGCAGAACACTGTCAGCAGCCAGGCGTTGTGAAAGAACAGCGGAATGCCCAGCCAGATCAAAAAATTGCCCACGTACAATGGATGTCGGACGACCGAGTACATGCCGGCGACGTTCAGTTGTTCGGCGATCTGCCCGGCAGCCGTGTTGCGGCCCGAGGTGCCCTTCGGCGTGTAGCCAACGACCAATGCGCGGACGACGAGACCAGAGCAAGAGACCAGCAAGCAGCCGGCCATCAGGGCTTCTTGATAGGCGTGGTCTTCGCCTGCGTAGCGGAAATCAACGATCGCCCAGGCGAACAGCAAGCACAGGCCGATTGGCAAGTAACTGCGCCAGCGAAACAACCAATTCCCCTGAGCCTCCCACTCTTCACGCAGCGGCATACGATCCCTCGAAGGCAGGTTTC